>JADFLD010000117.1 GCA_022564535.1 Gemmatimonadota bacterium | reverse complement strand
GCCTCGTTTGCGCTGGTCGGCCTCGGCGCTTATCTGCGACTCTTCATGCCTGAAGTCGACATGGCGCCCATCGCAGGGGGGTTCGCCGTCTTCTTCGGGGGCGTCAACTATCTCGGCGCCAAGAAGAGTGGGTCTTTTCAACTCATACTCCTCATCGGACTGCTTACGCTGCTCCTGTGGTTCTGCGGCGTCGGCGTGCTGCATGTCGAAGCCGCCAACTTCAGCGGTTTCTTCGACTCGGGCAGCGCGGGTATCATCAGCACCGCCGGTCTGGTCATCGTCAGCTACATGGGGCTGACGCAGGTGGCCAGCGTCGCCGGAGAGGTCAAGAACCCCGAACGCAACCTCCCCCTCGGAATGTTCCTCGCCTTCGGGACCATCGTCACGATCTACATGGTCGGTACGTTCGTGATGGTGGGCGTCGTCGGTGCGCCCACGCTTGCCCGAGGCGGCGGCGACCTGACGCCGGTCGCCACGGTCGCCCAGCACTTTCTCGGGCCCTTGGGCACGTTGCTCATGACGGTCGCGGCGGTGTTGGCGTTTTCGTCCGTGGCAAACGCCGGGATACTGACCGCGTCCCGGTACCCACTCGCGATGGGTAGGGACAGGGTGCTCCCCGACGTGTTCGGCCATATCGGCAAACGGGGCACGCCAACGGTGGGAATCGTGGTCAGCGTGGGACTCATCCTGCTCGCGGTCGCGGTCTTCGACGCGACGAAGATCGCGAAACTCGCGAGCGCGTTTCAGATGGTGATGTTCGCGCTCGCCTGCCTCGCCGTGATCGTCATGCGAGAGAGCCGGATCGAATCGTATGACCCGGGATTTAGGTCGCCGTTGTATCCTGGGGTCCAGATCGTGGGGATTCTGGGGCCGTTCTGGCTGATCGTGAACATGGGGCTTCTGCCCACGCTGTTCACAGGCGGGCTGGTCACCTTCGGAGCGATGTGGTACACGTACTATGCGCGGGCACGAGTGAGCAGGGAAGGCGCTATTTTCCACGTGTTCGAGCGTCTGGGGCGTCAACGCGACCCGGGGTTGGACCGGGAACTCCGAGGGATCATGAAGGATCGGGGGCCACGAGACGCCGACCCATTCGACGAGCTCTTCACCGGCGCCTCTGTGTTGGACGTGCCCGGAAGGATCGACTTCGATGACTTGGCCGAGCAGGCGTCCGAGCGACTCGCCTTCAATCTACCGGTTCCTGCCGGCCGGTTGTTGGAAGGCTTCCTGCAGGGCACCCGGCTCGGCGCGACGCCGGTCTCGCACGGAGTGGCGTTGCCACACATGCGCCTGTCGGAAGTCGAGAGCCCTCACCTTCTGTTGGCCCGGGCACCCGGCGGTGTTCACATCGAGCGTGAGGGCGCCGTGGTCGGGCGGCCCTCGGACGACCCGATTCGAGCGGTCTTCTTCCTGGTGGGCCCCGAGACGGACCCCGGCCTGCACCTTCGCATCCTCGCCCAGATCGCCCGCCGGGTAGATCAGGACAGCTTCATGCCCGAGTGGCTCGCCGCGGAGAGTGACGAACAAGTGCGGGAGGCCCTGTTCCGCAACGAACGCATTCTCGTAATGACGCTGACTTCAGGAAGGGCGAATTCCGACCTGATCGGGCTGAAGCTCAAGGAGATATCCCTGCCGGACGGAACCCTGATCGCGACGATCCGCCGGGAAGGGGACGTGGTCATCCCCAAAGGGGACACCGAGCTCTTCGACGGAGATCGCCTCACAGTCATCGGCCGCGCAGATGGAATCAGCACATTGCGTGAGCGCTACGACGTAGTCCTGCCCTCGGACACAGCGTGAGAGCCGACGAACGAATCGCCGTAGGGTGACAGTGGGCCGTCTGACGCTCGCGCTCGCCTTTCGCGCTGGCACTTGGCGCAATTCCGGGCTCCGCCTCGTGCCAGGCCCTCAGGGGTCTTCTTCTCGAACGCGACACCGAGCTTCCCATCGAGCTCGGCACGGTGGTTCTCGTTTCGGTTGCGGGGGATTCAGTCGCTTCGACCCTGACGGGAGAGAACGGCTTCTTCGCGGTGAGTGCAAAGAACCCAGGACGGTTCTATCTCGCGGCATCCGCGCTGGGCTATCGCAGCGTGAGATCGGAGCGGATGGAGTTGGAAGACGGCGTCGAGCGAATCGTCCAACTTCACCTCGCCCTGCGCCCGCTCCCCGTCCAGGGTGTCGTGGTGGAAGCCGACGCGGTCCCAGCGGAGGTCCCGGAGCTGATCGCGTCCGGATTCTACGATCGACTCCGTGAGGGCCACGGAGAGTTTCTCACCCCTGAGGCGATCGCAGCACACCCCGGAGCGTATACCACGCAGCTCTTTCGGGAGATGACGCTGGTTTACTTGATGCCGATGCGGGAGGGGGGCATCGGCCCGTGGAGCGACCGAGTCATGATTCACAAGGGTCTTCTCCGTCGCGGCCTACGCGGCGGCGAAATCACGAGAGGCCTGTGCGAGCCGTCCGTCTATGTGGACGACGTGCTCCGCGAGCTTTCCCCCGGTGAGAGCCTGGAGGACCTGGTCCCGAAAGGGACGCTCGCAGCCGTGGAGGTTTTTGAGGCCCCGTGGGGCGCTCCACTCCGTTACTTCAGGAACGAGGAGTGTGGCGCCATCCTCCTCTGGACCACGGCCCGCTGAACGGGCTCCATGGGGCCGTTGTCGACCGCGGCTGTACCGGGATCTCGAAGACGCGGACGTCGATCGATGGCCGTCCGGCGTGCCGCGGGAGCACCAGGGATCCTGTCGG
Organism: Gemmatimonadota bacterium; assembly: GCA_022564535.1. The sequence goes on along the minus strand of JADFLD010000117.1, from coordinate 3,960 downwards.
CGGGGCGTGATTCTCTTCTGCAAGCGTGGCCGGTAGCGACGCATCGCGCGGACCTCGGCGGCCCGCTATTCTGCAAGGCGCCGACCGACGACGACCCACGGAGAAGCCTTCATGCCCACCCGTCCGCTGCTTGCCATCCTCGCCACGCTCGCCGCTCTCGGCCAGGCGCCTGCGTCAGAATCGGTCTCCTCGGCCACGATCGAGGTCATCCTCATCGAGGGGACGAACATGGCCGCCTCGCTCTCGCCGGACGGGCAAACCCTCGCCATCGACCTCATCGGCCGAATCTGGACGCTTCCGGCCGACGGCGGCCAGGCCACGGCGCTGACCGACCCCTTCGGTGACACCCGCGCACCGCACTGGTCCCCCGACGGACGTCGAATCGCTTTCCAGGCCTACTGGGCCGGCGACTACGACATCTGGGTCGTAGACAGGGACGGGTCGAACCTCGAGCAGCTGACATCCGGTCCGTTCGACGATCGCGAGCCTCACTGGTCGCCTGACGGATCGCGCGTCGCCTTCTCGTCCGATCGTGGTGGCACATACGACATTTGGGAGGTCACGGTCGAGTCGGGTGCAACGCGTGCCATGACGGACGGTGCCGACAACGAATACAATCCTGCCTACGGTCCCGACGGCCGGCGGATAGCCTTCGTGACAGATGGGCCCGACGGCGGAATATGGATCCAGCGTGGAAGCGCGAATCCGAGTCGCATCGTCGACCTGGCCGGGGGGCAGGGATACGCTCCGGCGTGGAGCCCGGACGGTGGCAGCGTTTCGTATGTCCGAATCGCCAACGGGGTCAGCGAACTCTCCGTGATCGTATCCGACGGCGTGGATGGCGTCGGTTCGAGGGTCAGTTCGAATAATGAGGACGTCTTCCCGTTCCGCGCCTCTTGGACGTCTGATGGTCGCCTCGTCTACACCGCGGACGGCCGCATTCGCTCGCGACCGAGTGGTGGTGGACGAAGTAGCGACATCGAATTCACCGCGTCCGTCACGCTCGAGCGGCCGACGTATCGCAAGGCGCTTCGCTCGTTCGATCCCGATGGGCCCCATCCGGTGCGGGGCATCGTTTCCCCGTCGCTGTCCCCGAGTGGCGACGCGGTGGTTTTCATCGCTCTGGGAGACCTGTGGTCGATGAAAATCGGATCCGCCCCGGTAGCATTGACCGACGATCCGTTCGTGGAGCTCGACCCCATGTGGTCGCCCGATGGATTGTGGATCGCCTACGCCTCCGATCGGGAGGGGGGCATCGACATCTACGTTCGCGACGTGGCCACGGGTGCAGAGCGGAAGCTGACAACCGACGGAGGCACGAATCCCGCATGGTCCCCCGATGGCAGCGAGATCGCATATACGGGGGGGGAAGGGCAGGACCGAGCGCTTCGCGTCGTTACGGTAACGACCGGGACCGTCCGCACGGTTCGCACGGGCCTCAACAACCCGGGCCGGCCGACGTGGTCCCCGGACGGCCGCAGCATAGCGGTCTCCGCGCTGTGGACCTACTCGAGCCGCTTCCGCGAGGGTGTCAACCGACCACTCCTGTTGCCCGTGGACCAGGCAGTCTCTCAGGAGGACGCTCTGCCAGTCGCGGCGCTCACCGAGGCAAACGGGTGGGCCGGCGACATCGGACTTCAGCCCGAGACCGCGCTCCAGGCGAACGAGCACTGGCTCGACTTCGCGCCGCACGGGTCGTTGGCCAGCCGAGGCACGGATGGTCCGGTCTGGTCGCCGAACGGCCGCATGATGACGTACGTGGCGTCCGGTGTGCTGTGGGTCGTTCAGGTATCGCCGGGAGGCGATCCTCTCGGACCCCCGAGCCGCCTCAACAACGAGCAGTCTTCGGACCCGACCTGGGCCGGCGATTCGGGGTCGATCCTCTACCTCACGACGAATCGGCTGCGACGGGTCTGGTTGGAGAACGGCCGCATCGAGGATGTCCCGCTCCCCATGACGTGGAGCAGGGTCGTGCCATCGGAGCGTTACGTCATCCACGCCGGAGAGCTCTTCGACGGCGTAAGCTCTCGACTACGACGCAACGTAGACATCGTCATCGACGGCCACCGGATCGTCCGCGTCACCGACCACGCGGCAGAGCTGCACGAAGGTCGCGTCGTCGATGCTTCCGACGGCGTCGTATCGCCAGGGCTCGTCGAAATGCACATGCACGGTGGGCTCGGAAGCGGGGAGCAGGCTGGCCGCCAGTGGCTCTCATACGGGGTTACGACGGTTCGGACGCCGGCGGCGGACCCGTACGAAATGGTCGAGGTCCGCGAATCGAACGCCGTGGGACGTCGCATTCATCCCCGGATGTTCGGTACCGGCAACACGATCGACGGGAGTCGGATCTACTATGCGGGAGCGCCGGCGCTCTCGGCTTCGGGGCAGGTCGAGCTGGGCATCCAGCACGCGGAAGACCTCGCCTTCGACGTGTTGAAGACGTACGTGCGTCTATCCGACGCGATCCAGCGTCGGGTCATCGAGGACGCACACGAGCTCGGAATCCCGGTGACGTCCCACGAGTTGTACCCCGGCGTGGCGTACGGGGCCGATGGAGTGGAGCACGTCAGGGGAACCAGCCGGAGGGGATACTCCACGAAAGTATCCGCGTTGAACCGCAGCTATCAGGACGTTGTGGAGCTCCTGGCGCGCTCGGGCATGACGCTCACGCCGACGGTGGGCATCTACGGAGGGTACGCGCTCCTGGGAGAGGAGGACCCGACGCTGTTCGACGACCCGCGCATTCAAGTCTTCATGCCTGGAGGCGCCGAGCGGGCGCGTCGAGGAGGGAGTCCGGACACGCGGCGACGCATGGTCGAGGACATGGCGTCGCTCGGGCGTCGAGTCATCGAGCAAGGAGGCACGGTGGTGCTCGGAACCGACTCCCCGATCCTCCCGCCGGGGCTCTCGCTGATCGCGGAGATGCAGACCCTCGTCGAGTACGGACGCATTCCCGCGATCGACGTGATGCGTGCGACCACGTCGATTCCGGCCAAAGCCATGGGCTACGGCGACGAGTTCGGATCTATCCGTGCAGGAATGCTCGCGGACCTGATCGTGCTTGGCGCCAATCCTCTGAGTGACATCCGCGCGATTCGCGACGTACGTATGGTCATCAAGGACGGACGTGTCTACACGCTCGACCAATTGTTGGAGCGCCCCATGCGATGACCGCCGCAAGACGCACCCGAATGACCGTTCTGGGCAGCCTCTTCGTGTGTGCAGCGGCGGCAGGAGCCCGGTGCGTCGAGGCGCAGACGATCCGCGGGCATCTCATGCACCGTGGCAACGACCAACCGATCGACCTCGGTTTGATCATCATGCTCTCCGAGAACGGTGACTCCATCACGTCGACGTTGACGCAGTCGGACGGATTCTTCGAAGTCTCCTCCCCCGATCCCGGGAACTACCTCCTCCTGGCGGCCTCGCTGGGGTATCGGGAGGCGCGCGTGGGTCTGTTCGAGTTGGGCGAAGGGGGTGAGATCACCGTGGAGTTTCGGTTGTGGCGCGAGCCGCTGACCATCGATGGCGTCATGGTGGAGAGCCTGGTGCAGGACGGGCCGTTGGTGACGGACGGCTTCTATCGACGCATGCAGCGAGGGACCGGCCATTTCTTCACGCCGACGGACTTGGCGGAGGCCAGCTCGGCGCGAACCATCGACCTGTTTCATGGCCTCAGCGGCGTGCGGATGCGCATGGGATCCGGGGGTGGAGAGCGCCTCCTTTTGCGTGGCGCGTCCGGGTACTGCGTTCCGACCGTCTTCATCGACGGAGCCCGCGTCACTTGGAATGAGACTCGTGCCACGCTCGACGACATCGTCCCGTTCGAGTCGCTGCGCGCGGTGTGAGGTACACCGGGGCGTCAGCGGCATCCCCATCGAGTTCGGATCCTTCAATGACTGCGGCATCTTGTGTCTTCTGGACCAAACACCGCTGAAGGTCCCCGACAGGCGGGTC
>JADFLD010000116.1 GCA_022564535.1 Gemmatimonadota bacterium | reverse complement strand
GGCCCACAGGGCGGCGGCAATGATCAACGCCAGTATCATCCAGCGGAGAGCCGTCGCAGCGAAGGCAGCGGTCATCGCAGGCGCTGTAAAGTCGTACTGCATCAACGCTCCGCCCCGCTCGACCATCCAGTGCCACCCTGTATGCGCCAGGACCGCAGACAGAACGATGACGCCGCCGACCTCAGGTAGCCACTTCCGAAAGAGCAGCCCCAACAGCGGGACGGTGATCGCGAGGACGAAGAGCTGTCCGAACTCGACGCCGATATTGAACGACAGCAGCGACATCAGCAGATGGGTTCCCGCAAACTGGAGCGACTCGGACAGGGCGAACGAGAAGCCGAAACCGTGAACGAGGCCGAAGCCGAAAGCGATCATCCACCGATGTGTCAGCCTGGCGCCGACGATGTTCTCGAACGCCATGAACACGATCGACAGCGCGATCAGAGTCTCGATCAGCGGCGGGAACCATAGCGCGTCGGGTGCCAAACCCGCCGCGGAAGCGATCAACGTGATCGAGTGCGCGATCGTGAACGACGTCACGATCGGAATCAGCGCGAGCACACTGCGAATGGGAACGACGAGGCACAGAAGAAAAAGGACGTGGTCGACGCCGTCCAGGATGTGTTCGAAACCGAAGACTATGAAGCGCCAAGCCGCCTGGTGCCACCTGGGATCCAGGCGAACGAGGCCGGGATCGCCCGTGTATTGAAAGACCCGCTCCGCCCCGCCGGCGGGGAGAAAGCGAAGCACCGTGAGCGTACGCAGGCCGAGGTGCGCCATCCGGGGGTCGATCGAGAAATCCGACTGGTCGCTCTCGATCGCTACTTCGAACAAGAGGTCTATGGCTGCCTGCTGCCAGACCAACTCCGTTTCCGACGGGAGCGCGGGTGCATGTACGTTGGCGACAGCCCGTTCGTAACTCGTGAAGGAACGGTCACCAGGCGCCGAGACGCGCATCGCGGCGAGTCGGAGCGGGCCGAGATCCTCCCCGCCCTCGTAGAGCGACACGTAGTCGCCAATCCACTGCATGGCCGCTTCGCGAATCAGACCATCCGCTGCTTCGATCTGAAGGTACCCGGGCCCACGTTGTGGAAAGTCGTAGTCCCGCAAGACGCCCAAGGGCACGCGCAACAGAAGCCGAAGGGTTCCGCCCTCCGGCTTCACGAACGCCTGGACGGTGACGTCCGTAGGGATCTCGTGCGCTTCCGGCCAGGAGGGCAAGAACAGGATCAGGGCGACGACGAGTGCCGCGGTGCGCCGAGGCGAGGGGGCTGACGTTGCTGACATGCGGAACTCTGCGGGGCGTCTGGGCCCCTTCGTCGAGAGGCCGATTGCCGGATTCGGATTGGTAGCGTAGCCTATCCCCCCTCAGCGGGACACGGCGTCCCGTGGTCCGATCATGGAGAATAGGATGATGCAGAAGCGTACCCTGCTCATAGGCGCCGGGCTGGTAGCCTCGATTACCGCACTCGCGGGTGCCTCCAAAGCCCTGGACTCTCTCAACGCTCAGAACGTCGGCGCCGCCGACATGGCCCCGATGTTCGAGGTCGACCCCTTCTGGCCGAAGCCGCTTCCGAACCACTGGATCCTGGGGTCCACCGTCGGCGTAGGCGTCGATTCGCGGGACCACGTCTACATCATCCACCGGGGTGCGACGACGCTGAACGAGCGCACCGAGATGGGCGCGGGCACCGACCCGGTGACCAGCGAGTGCTGCAAGGCTGCGCCATTCATCCTCGAGTTCGACCCCGACGGCAACCTCATGAACGCATGGGGTGGGGAGGACGGTGACGGGTACACGTGGCCCGCGTCGAACCACGGCATCACAATCGATCCGAACGACAACATCTGGATCGGCGGAAACGGCGGCGGCGACGGCCACATTCTGAAATTCTCCCGGGATGGCCAGTTCCTGGCTCAGTTCGGCATTCCGGGCGAGGACCTGGACAGCAACAGCACGGAGCACTTCGGCCGACCCGCCAAGATCTCCTTCAATCTGACGGGCGACGAGGCCTACGTCGCCGACGGCTACCGCAACAAGCGCGTCGTCGTGCTCGACGCCACCACAGGTGAGGTGAAACGCTTCTGGGGCGCCTATGGCAACACGCCGAGCGACGAGGACACGGGCCGCTACGACCCGGACGCGCCACTTATCGACCAATTCCGGAGCCCGGTGCACTGCGCGGAACCGGCCGAGGACGGTCTCGTGTACGTCTGTGACCGGCCCAACGATCGCATCCAGGTCTTCCAAACCGATGGGACGTACGTCAAGGAGGTACGCATCGCCCCCGCGACGAGAGGCGACGGATCGACGTGGGATATCGCGTTCTCGCGCGATCCCGAGCAGACCTACATGTACCTCGCCGATGGCAAGAACATGAAGGTGTACATCATGGACCGGCAGTCACTGGAGATTCTCACGAGCTTCGGCGACGGAGGCCGCCAGCCTGGTCTCTTCTTCGCGGTGCACTCCATCGCGACGGACTCGCAGGGCAACATCTTCACGACCGAGACCTACGAGGGTAAGCGCGTCCAGAAGTTCATTTACATGGGCATCGGCCCTATCCGGGCGGAGAACCAGGGCGCACCCTGGCCTACGATCGGAGGCTGATCCGAACGACTTTCGAGCCTGACGGCCTCACCCCTCGGGGTGGGGCCGTTTCGCTTGGGGTGGGCGACGAACGAGCCGCTCAGCCGCCGCCCCGCATCGCCCTGCGGATCTCGGTGACGCGACGCTCGGCGTCCTGCACCGCGGCGTAGACCTCGGGCGGCACCGGCGACATGGCCCGGGCACCTTCCGCGAAACCGTTGAGCTGCTGGATCGCCAGGGCACCGGAGCGCACACGATCCCTCGTCGTCTCGGATCGCTCGAACTCACCCTGTGTGCACACGCCGCGCCGATACGCGATCATCGCGCTGACGTAGGACTGCTCTGCGGGCTGCATCCGGCTCCGGGCTCGGGAGAGCTGAGCGAGCGTGCCCCGGCCCTCTTCGGTACGCCCCACCGCACACTGAGCTCCCGCGAGGTGAAGGAGGGCGTCGGGACTCGGAGACGGCATCTCGGCGGTCTCTTCGAAGATCTCGAGAGCGCGCCCGAACTCGGAGCGGTTGACGTGGGCCACGCCCTGTCGGACTCTGGCCTCCAAGTAATCGCGACCGTATTCGTCCATGTCGTCGTCGGGAACAGGCATCCGCTGATAGGCCTCCGTCGCCTCGAGCCAGGCTTCCTGGTCAAACGCTCGATCGCCCGCCCGCATCGCTCTCCGGTCGATCGTCACCGGAGGTTGGGGCACGTCGTCTCTGGTCGGCGGCACCGGCGTGACGCCCCCTCCGGTCGGGCGTTGCGCGATCCGATCGAGGCGTCGGGCAAGGCGCATGGTGAGAGGGGGGCCGGCCGAACTCCCCCGCGGCACGATCACCACAGTATCCAGCCGATGGTACGAGGGAGCCTCGAGACGGATCTCCAACACCAGATTGCCTTCGCCGATCTCGTGTTCGATCTCGTACGGCTCGATCGACGAGACACGTTCGACGGAGGCGGCATCGAAGTTGATGGGAGTCTGAACGAGGTACCGAACCGTCATCTCCTCATCCGAAAGCGCGGAGCCGGTTCCGGCGTCCACGGCCTGGAACACGACCCGCGTCGTTTCGAGCGCGCCGGGACGCGCCGTCGGCGGAGCCTCCGGCGGCGAATAACACCCACCGAACACAGCTAGGCCGACTGCAGCTGAGAGACGTAGTGAAGCCATACGACCAAAGGAAAACCGGAGGCGATCCAAGGCAAGTGCCACGTAACATTTGACCTCGGTTCCGACACCTCGGTACGTTCGTCTGGAGAACAACCTCCCGAGAATGGACCAGCGTGTCGAACACCGACGAGCCTGACAAGAAACCACCCCCGCAACGGACGGTCGCGTGGGACCCGTCCGACGTGCCGGGATTGGCGGCTGAGCGGGGCGAGCCGACCCCGCCGGAGTCCGGAAGCTCGGCGCCGACCCAACGCCTCCCGGTCCAGCCGGAGGAAGGGACCGGAGCAGCCCCACCAGCCCCGCCGCCCGGCGCCGCTTCCTCCCCGGGCACCACCCCACCCCCAGCCACCCCGCCCGCTGACCCCAACGCGACGGTCATGTTCACCGCTGAAGACGTGGCCAAGCTGACGGAGGAGAACGCCGCGCTCGAGAAGGCGGCGGCGGAAGAGGACCCACTCATCGGGACCCTCATCCGCGACAAGTGGAAGGTGCTCAAGCGCCTGGGTGCGGGGTCGTTCGGGACCGTCTACAAGGTCGAGGATGTGAAGGGCGGGTGGATCGAGGCGCTCAAGATTCTCGGCGTCGATCGCCTCTCGGGAGGGGAAGCCGAGGAGATGCGAGCCCGCTTCCTGCGGGAGGCACAGATCATGAAGCGCCTCGGCAGAGACTCCAAGCACATCGTGGGGCTCTCGACGTACGAGGAGGACATCGAGGCCGGCCTCATCTACTTCCTCATGGAGTATGTCGAGGGCAACAGCCTCGCCGACGAGTTGAAGGAGACGGGGCCCTTCAGTGTCGAGCGTACGATCCGACTCGCCATCCAGGTGTGCGACGGGCTCATGGCCGCGCACGAGGGCCCCCAGCCGGTCGTGCATCGGGATCTCAAGCTCGAGAACCTGATGCTGATGAAGGACCGGGCGGGCGAAGAGATGGTCAAAGTGCTCGACTTCGGTATCGCCAAAATCGCCGAACGGGAAGCCGACAGCCGGCTCACGACGGTGGGCACACTGGGTACGCCGGGCTACGCCGCTCCCGAGCAGCTTCGGGCCGAAAGCGTGGACGGTCGCACGGATCTCTTTGCGTTCGGTGTCATCCTCTACGCTTTGCTCACGGGCCGAGACCCATGGCTCGGGAAGGTCGCGTACGAGCCGACAGACCAGATCTACGAGTTGATGGTGGCGACGGATCGCGCCGAGGTGAGGCCCATGGCCGAATCCGGTGTTGAGGTTCCCCCGGCGATGGCCAAAGTCGTGCTAAAGCTCCTACGCCGAGACCCGGCTCAACGCTTCCAGTCGGCCAGAGAGCTCCGAGCCACGCTCGAGCGGCTTCAGCGGGGAGAAGAGGACATAGGCTTGATGGAAGACGTGGAGCGCGGCGCCACGCCCGTGTCCTCGCAACGTGAGACCCCGGCCGAACGGAAGCCTCGACCCGGGCCCCGGAAGAAGTCGAGGGGCCTCGGCCGACTGGTTGTGGGCACGATCATCCTCGTCGGTATCGCGGCGACAGTCTACGCTCAACCCTGGGGCCGCACGCTCGACATGGACGGATTCTGGAGCCACGTGGATCGTGGCACGATCTCCAGCGTTTGGCTGACCGACGGAGGCATCGAAGGCGGAATTCAGGTGGCGCCCATCGAAGCCCTCGAGACGATGCTGACCCCGTTCTACCTGAGTGTCCCGGAAAACGAGTTCCCGGTGATCGTCGCACAGTTGCGCAGCGCCGGCGTTACCGTCGACGCCTCATGGCAAATTCGGCGCCTCATCGAGCTCGCTAGCGAGGCACAGTCCCGGGGTCGATACTTCGACTTGGATGGGGGCGACGTGAGAAGCTATGCGCTGCGCCTCGGGGAACTCGACCCCGAGAGTTCGGAGGCGGCTTCACTGTTGCGCAAAGTCGGCGAACGCATGGCGTGGGACGCCGAGGCGGCTCTGCAGGCGGGTCCCCCCGGAGACGCCGACCGGCTCGTTCGGCAGTGCCTCGAGCTCGTGCCTGACCATCCGCGCTGCCTGGCCGTGGCCGAGTCGCTCTAGCCTCACTCGGGAGAGGGGCGAGTCCGGGCTTCACGGCAAACTGGACCCGACGCTTTCCACGCGGCATTATGTGAGCGTGCCGAGCTGGACCTCGGGTCAGGCTCGATCGCAGACCCGCCATCACTCGTCTGCAAGCAAGGGAACCGGATGCCGAAGCTGACACTGCTCCTCGGTCGTAGGACGATGCAGGCCTACGACTTCAAGCAAGCCTCCATCATCGTGGGTCGGGACGAAGGGGCCGACGTGCTTATCGACAACCCTTCCGTCTCCCGAAGACACGCCGAGATCCGCCTCGGTGACGAGGGCTGGGTGGTCGAAGACCTCGGGTCATCCAACGGAACATTCCTCAAGGGAGCGAAAATCGAGGGCCCCCAGTCCATCGGGCTCGGTGACGAAATCGGGTTCGGCAAGTTCTCCATCGTTTTCGGGAAGGCCCTGGGAGAGGGAGAGGTCCCGATTTCCAAGCCTTCCCCCATGGCCGATGCCCCACCACGGCCCCCGCAGGCCTCGATGCAGACCGGCGCGGGGACGATGCACATCAATCCTCACGAGGTGAAGGAGCTTCTCAAGGAAGCGGATCGTAAGAAGCGGGCCCACTTCATCTGGGAGTCGGGCGGGCAGCGTGGAACCCACTACCTCTCGGACCAACCGGCCGTGCTCATCGGCACCGACGAGCTCTGCGACCTTCGTGTACCCAAGGGGCCGAAGCACCACGTGCTGCTCATGATCATCGATGGCAACTGCGAGGTCCGATACCTGGCACTGTTCGGGTCCATGAGCGTACGAGGGCGCAGCACCAAGCGGTCCAGGCTGAAGAACGGCGACGTTGTCGAAACGGGTGGCCTGAAAATTACCTTCATGGATGACGTCGTCTGACGGAGCAGGTCTCTTAGGGAAGCTCTGAAAAAGGCGCCCGAAACGCAGCCGGACGAGAGACGGGGCGGTCAGGGTAGGTGAGCCAAGGGGTT
>JADFLD010000115.1 GCA_022564535.1 Gemmatimonadota bacterium | reverse complement strand
GCACGAAGACGGCCCGGTACGTGAATGGTATGTGCGGGCCCCCGAGGCGTCAGGCGACCCCGCTTCCGGCGCAGAAGGCCTGTGGGGCAGGGTGGCGGCGGCCCACACGACCATCGCTCCTTTCCTGGCCCCGGCGCATGCGGTCTTGGGCGGCCTGGTCGTCGTCAGGGAGGGGCTTGCATACTTTGGCGCGGGCGGGCCTTTCGCTCTGTTCGTGACGGCGGTCCAGCTCGCCCTCCTCGGTGTCGTGGTCGCGCGATCAGGATCGGCGCTCCTGTTCACGCTCGGGACGCTCGCGGCGCTTGGGATACCCCTCGCAAGCTCGCTTCCGTCGATGTCGTCTCTCCTCCTCCTCGGCGGCTTCGCCGTGTCCGCGACGATTCTCCTGATCCGATCGGGCGAGCTCGATACGCCAAAGGCGCGAGTCCTAGCGGCGCATGCCCAGGTTCTCGTCCTTCTGGCGCTTGGAGGCGCCCTCGTCGCCACCTACGGGCTACCCCGATCCCCGATCGACTACTTCGCGTGGACGTCGCTGTCGCTCCTTCTACTGTTCTTCCAGTACCGTTTCGAGAAGATCGCCCCAGACGCGGTTGGGGGGTCACCCGCTGACGAGAGCCCGCGAGGAGCGCTCCCGGACTGGGGGACGCTACCGGTCATCATTTCCCTGGCGATCGCGGCCCTGCTGATCGCCGTGACGGCCAGCACGATCGGGGGCACCTTCGTAGCGCCGGTGGCAATCGCAGCATGGTCTCTCGTCATTCTCGGCGCGACGGCCCAGCGGCGGAGCCGATCGCTGTTCATCTCGGGCTACGCACTTCTGCTGGGGGGGTACGCTTTCTTTCTTCCCGACTATTCGGGTGCGGTAGGTCTCGGTATGGCGTCCGAACTGGCCAACACGGCTTTCGAGTCGATTTGGGCCGGAGCGATCCTCTGGCTCGTCCCCGTCATCGTCGCGGTCGGAACCGAGCGAGGCTCCACCGGCCCCTCCGGCGACCGGTTGAACCTTCTCGACTCCGACGCGTTCGCCCAAAAGCTGTCAGCGTGGGTCGTGGGTGCGAGCGGGTTGGCCCTTGCTTCCTACTTCATGAGCCTGACGCTCCTCAGCGCATATATGGCCGCGCAGTTGCCCTACGGCTGGGCTTACGTCGCGCCCACGCTGCTCGGCATATTGGTCGTGTCGCAGGCAACGAAGTGGAAGCTGCCTGGCGGCGTGGTAGCCGCGGTGGTTGCCGCCGCGATCGCGCACGCCCACTTGCTCGCCACGGCGGTGCTCCGACCGGATGGACCCGACGGGCTTGTCCCCCTACTGGTCTTCGTGGTAGCCACGCTGGCCCTGGAGCGGCTGGTGACAACGAGGATTACGGAGAAGTGGGACCACGAGATGCGCCGGCACGCGATGCTGCTGCTCGTGGTCCTGAGCACGACGACCGCGATGGCCGCTGTGTACCACTCCGAGCTGCTCGGCTCGACCTGGGCGACGGCCGGGTGGTCCGTTGTGGGTGGCGCGATGATGGCGGCGGGCTTCACGCTCAAGTCGGCGGTACACCGTCGCGTCGCGCTCGCGGTCCTGGGGCTGTGCGTCGTTCGGGTCTTCGTCGTGGACACCGTCGGACTGTCGGACACCGCGAGGATCGGGGCTTTCCTGGTCCTCGGCCTGATCCTCGTCGGCATCGCCCTGCTCTACACGAAGTTTTCCGAGGAACTCAAGAGCTGGTTGTAACTCTGACAAGATGATTCGAAGTTCACGCGAGGTTCACTACTCCTCTGTGCAAAGTGCATCGGCCGGACGAATCGCGAGTGCGTGAAGCGTTGGGCGGAGCGTGGCTGCGAGCGCGCCCATCAGGAGGAGCGCGGCTGGGGCGAGGAGGTGAAGGACGACCTGGTATTGTCCGAGTTCTGACCCTCTGCGACTTGACTCCTCGCGGACCCCGAGGGTCACCCGACCTCATCATCGACGTGTAAGACGTCCAGTAGCGCTCGCCATTTGACGCCTCGACCGGCACATTGTCGGCGCTGGGGCAGGCGTCGCATGCCTCCCTCGGTACGCACGAACGCACCAACCGGAGGAGAGATCCATGCGTACCCCCACCCTCGTGCTCGGGCTCGGCACGGCGCTACTGCTGCCGGCGTTGCCGGCGGCGGCGCAAGGCCCACTCGACGATCCCACCCTTCAGGAGTGGGAAGTCCCGTACCCACAGTCACGCCCTCGAGACCCCATGGTTGGGCCCGACGGAAGAGTCTGGTTCGTTGGACAAGCGGGCGCGTACGTCGCGGTCTTCGATCCCGAATCCGGCGACTTCACCAAGTACGACACGGACGGTGTGTTCCCGCACAACCTGTTGGTCGATTCCGAGGGGACGGTGTGGTACTCGGGCAACGCTGCCGAATCCGGCAAGACGGCACGCCATATCGCCAAGCTCGACCCGGAGACCGGGGCGATCGAAAAGTTCATGATGCCGGACGAGCGTGCGCGGGATCCGCACACGCTCATCTTCGATTCCCAAGGCGACATCTGGTTTACCGTCCAAGGCGGCAACTTCATCGGCAAGCTCTGGACGCAGACCGGCGAGATCCGTCTGGTCGAGTCGCTGCAGATCGAGGGGTCCCGTCGCGGGAACTCGAGCAGACCCTACGGAATCGTGCTCGACTCGAACGATCGACCTTGGGTGGCGCTCTTCAACACGAACCGAGTCGCGACGGTCGACCCCGAGACGTTCGAGCTCGAGACGTTCGAGCTCCCTGAAAACGCCCGTCCCCGGCGCATTGAGATCACGTCGGACGACATAGTATGGTACGGTGATTGGACGCGAGGCACGCTTGGGCGTCTCGATCCCGAGACCGGCGAGGTCACCGAGTTTCCCCTTCCGAGCGGTGAGGGATCGAGGCCGTACGGGATGGCGGTTGACGACTCGGACCGTATCTGGTTCGTCGAAACCGGACCGAAGCCGAATCGCTTCGTCGGCTTCGATCCGATGACGAGCCAGTTCTTCAGTGAGGTCGAGATCGAAAGCGGCGGCGGTTCGGTTCGCCACATGTACTTCCACGCCGAGACGAATTCGATCTGGTTCGGAGCCGACGTGAACACGGTGGGTGTGGCCAAGCTACCGCCACGGAGGCGCGCGATCTCGTTCTGATGGAGGACACGCACGCGCGCTATGCGTGCCTCGCGGCGCTGGCGGTCGCCCTCACACTCTTGGGGGCGGCCGGCGCGCCTCCAGCACCGCACATGACGGGACCGCCACCGGGGCACACGGGGGGGTTTGGCGAGCCGACATGCGCGGTCTGTCACGAAGGAAGCGCCCTCAACGCCTTTGGCGGGTCGGTCGTGCTGGAGGGTCTGCCGACGCGGTACTCGCCGGGCGCCCAGTATGTTCTGACGGTCGTCCTGACGGCCGATGAGACCGAGGTGGCCGGCTTCCAGCTCGCGGTCCGGTTCTCGGGGGGAGCGGGATGGGGGCGGTCCGCCGGGGTGTTCTCTCCGATCGATCTGCGCGTCGCGGTAACCTCCGGTGAGTCGGGGCAGCCGTACGCGCATCACACGGAGGTGGGGAGCATCGTGGCCACCGACACCGGTTCGAGTTGGTCGGTGGAGTGGATTGCGCCCGAGAGGGGCGGCTCCGTGGCTTTCCACGTTGCGGCCAATTCGGGGAACGGGGACAACTCGCCCCTGAGCGATCTGGTGTTCGTGAGCCAGATGATCCTGGCGCCGACTCGCTAGCGCGCGGCAGGCACCCGCGGCCGCCGGCGGAGTCCTGGAGAAGTGCTGGCCTTCCTCAGCATCGGCGGCTCGGCACCACTCCTGAAGCGATCCCTATCTGCCCAGCGCGAACACCCAGATCACCCCACCCTGGGGTACGAACGTGTCCGTCCCCCGGTCCTCGTCGACCCGGCGCCGCATCGACTCCGCGTCCACGCCAAAGCCCGACTGGACGGCGATGTACTGGACGCCATCGATCATGTACGAGGACGGCACCCCGATGACGCCCGAGTTCGTACGCTGCTGCCAGAGCTGGTCACCCGTGCGCGCATCGAAGGCGCGGAAGTAGCGATCCGTCGTGCCTCCCATGAAGACCAGGTTCCCGCCAGTCGTCAGTACCGGACCCCAGTTGGGGGAATCGAACTCCCGCGTCCACACTTCCTCGCCGGTGTCGATGTTCCAGGCTTGAAGTTCGCCGATGTGGTCCGCCCCGGCCCATACGGTCATCTCGCTGTCGGCACCGATAAACGCTCGGCCTGGACGGTACTCGACCTCCTCACCCACGATCGACCCGCAGAGATTTTCGTTGGCCGGGATGTACAGGAGTCTGGTGCCCGGATTGTAGGCCGCGGGCGGCCAATCCTTGCCACCCCAGAGCGAAGGGCAGAAGTCCGCCTGTTTGCCGGTACTGGGCTTGCGTCGTTCGTCGTACGTTGGCCGACCGGTCGTCGGGTCGATGCTGGTGAAGACGTTTTGGCGCACGTAGGGCCATGCGTCGACGAAGGAGATCGCGTCCGCGCTTCGCTCGAGCAGCCACAGATAGCCGTTGCGGCCCGGGTGGACGAGTGCCGGGAAGGTTCGCCCGTCGCGCTCGACATCAATCAGCAGCGGGGTCGATACCTCGTCCCAATCCCACGATCCGTTCCAGTGATACTGGTGGTAGTTGGCGAGCTCGCCGGTGTCGACGTCCAGCGCGATCACGGAGTTGGTATAGAGATTGTCCCCGGGGCGGACGTCACCCATCCAAGGGCCAGGATTCCCGGTGCCCCAGTACGTGAGGCCCAGCTCGGGATCGTAGTGGCCGGTGATCCAAACGGCGGCGCCTCCGGTCTGCCACGACGCACCGGACCAGCTGTCGCCGCCCGGTTCTCCCGGAGCCGGCACCGTATGGGTCCTCCACACCTCCTCGCCGGTTTCGGTGTCGAGCGCCACAACGAATCCGCGGATTCCGAGCTCGCCGCCCGAGACGCCGACCATCACTTTTCCGCGCGCCGTGAGGGGCGCCAGCGTCATGTAGTACCCCCTACGGTTGTCCGCGATGGGCACGTCCCAGACGACGTCTCCAGTGGCGGCGTCGAGCGCCACGACCCTGGCGTCGAGCGTCGCGGTATAGACCTTGTCACCGAACAGCGCCACGCCTCGGTTGGTGTAGTGGAAGCCGATCACATCCTCCGGCATCTCCGCCTCGTACAGCCAAAGCAGATCGCCCGTGCGTGCGTCGATCGCGATCACCTGATTCCCGGGGGTGGTGACGAACATCACGCCGTCGTTGACGATCGGCGGCGCTTCGTGGCCGCTGTTCACCCCCGTGGAGAACGTCCAGACCGGGACCAGACTGGCGACGTTGTCTGTGTCGATCTGATCGAGCGGGCTATAACCCCAGCCGTTGTACGTGGCGCGGTACGAGAGCCAGTTCTCCGGTTCCGGATTCTCCAGACGCTCGTCCGTGACGGGGCGGTACGATACCACCGCCTGGCCGGCCGTTGCTTTGCCTGGGAGGAGAAAGCAGACTGCGACCATCGCCCCGGACGCGCGATAGAGTAGGTCGAGCTTCATGTCATTGCCCTCCTTTATCCGTTCAGCGCCGCCGAAATCCTATACGCCCTACAAAGCCGCCTCCAGCCGTCAGCGCGCCGTCGACGATCCTCAGCGGGAGCGCCGCGAGACGCCGGCGCGCCGGACCCTCTGTCACGTGGCCGTTGTCCCTCGGGTCGAACTCCGAATCGTGGCAGGGGCACACGAGGTATAGACCGTCCTCGTTCCAGTCGCTGACGTCGCACCCCTCGTGCGTGCACACCGCTGAATAGGCGACGATCCCGTCCGCGGCGCGAGCCGCGGTCTCCTCCGTGAGGCTCGACGGCTCCATGCGCACGAGCATCACCTGATTCAGTCGAGATCCCGACGCGACGTGCCCGCCGGCCGCGTCCGCCGGATACGCGAACAGCTGGGGGCCGCCGAGCGGCACGTCGGAGGGCGCGATGACCTGACCTTCCCGGTCGCCGAAAGCGAAGACGAGGACGTCGCCTTCGGCAGGGTGGTCGTGTTCCTCAGACGGTGGCGAAGGCCCCCCTGCGGGTCCCGCAGGGGACGTGCAGTCCGTGAGCCCGGACGCCAGGCCGAGTCCCACCAACGCCTTGAGCGCGGCGCGCCGGTCCATGCCGGACTGGCGGCCGCTCAGGTCGCTCTCTACTTCGTCGTCCCCCTCGTTCTTCACCTCCTAGCCCTCCTTCGCCACGTCATTCGGGCCTGACGACCCGGGCGGATACTACAGCACGGGGCCGCCCCCTCGGCAGGTGGCCGTGCCGACCGCCCCGAGAATCACTCAGGCGAGCTCGAATAGCGAGGTCACTCGGCTTTCAAGACCTCGGCCGGGTCGACTCTCGAGGCTTTCCGGGCGGGTACGAGCGCCGCCGCGATGGTTACCAGGAGCAGGGTTCCCGTGACGCCGGCGTAGGTGCCGAAGTCCGTCGGACTCACTCCGAAGAGGAAGCTCTCGAACGATCGGGTCAGAAGCGCGGCACCCACGACTCCAGCCGTGATTCCGAGGCCGACTGGAACGGCCAGACCCCGTGCGACGTGGCGGACGACCGATGAGCTCTCGGCACCTAGAGCGATGCGAATGCCGATGTTCTTCCGGTCCTGATTTACGGTAAACGTGACCACGCCGGCGATGCCGAGGGTGGCGAGCAGAAGCGCCAGGAGGCCGAATCCGCTGAGGAGCACCGCCCCCATTTCTTGGGCGCTGAGTACGTTCCGCACCTGGTCCTCCATGGTCAGGAGGAAGGTGATAGGG
>JADFLD010000114.1 GCA_022564535.1 Gemmatimonadota bacterium | reverse complement strand
GGCGGATCGCCACGTCGCCCCACCGTCGGTCGACCAGTCCATGCCGCGTGGGCCGACCGCAACCACGAAATGAGGGGCGCCCGGAACGAGGGCCGAACCGTACACCGGCCCCGCCATGGCCAACAGGCCGCCCTCGCGCCACGAAGTGCCTCCGTCGGATGTGATCGCGACATTGCGAGTGCGAATCGTGTCATTGCCGATGACGCCACCCAACGCGACGCCGGCCCCGTCCGACGCCATCTGGATCGTCGTCAATCCCGACGCCGCACCCCCGACGACGGGAACCTCGCTCACGACCCACGTCGTTCCATAGTCCCGCGTCGCCAGCACGCGCGCCCGCTCGCCATTGCCCGTCGCAACCCATGCGCGTCCGTCCGCGCCCGTAGTCAGGCAGGTGCCGCTCGCAGCAAATCCACCCTCGCCCTCGGTCGCCGGCGGGAGAGCCTCCGCCGGAACGCGGGTCCAGGAATCTCCCCCGTCGTCCGTGCCGAGCAGAAAGGGTACGCCGTCGATCGCGTCTCCGTAGGCGAGTCCGCGCTCGGATGACCAGAAGTCCATGCAGTCTAGAAACGCATCCGGATGATCGGCAGTGTACTGGAGACGCCAGGAAACGCCGCCGTCGTCGGTCCTGTAGATCCGGGACTGATCTCCCGTACCGGCGCTCATGAGATAGGCGGTCTCGGAGTCGAACGCGGCCACGTCCCGGAACTGCAGCCCCTCAGCACCGGGGACGACGGCCACTCGCCAAGTCCGGCCGCCATCGAGCGTCCGCACGTAGGTGGCTTGATGGCCGCTTACCCATACCACGTCGTCGGTGACCGGACTGATCGCCTGAAGGAGGGCGTCGGTTCCCGAGGACTGGGCCATGGAAATGAGTCGTTGCTGCCGAACGGCCTGCTCGGCACCCCCGACCGTACAACCGGTGAGGGTCACGAGCGTCAGCGCGAGGCTCCGACTCCCGTGCATGGTCGGTCTCCTGGAGTGAGTGGGCTCACTCAAGCTATCGAAGGCGGAGGCCCGCTTGCCATCCCACGCTTGCGGTGTCGTCGCCGACGCTCTTCCTTGTGACAGATCGACCGCCTTTCCGACCTCCCGAGATTGCCATGAAGAATGTGTTTATCGCGCTGCTCGTCCCTCTCGCCGCCATCGCATGCGGGGGCAGTGAAGCAGAATCCGATGCTCCTGCCGAGACGGAGACCCCGGCGAGCACGGTCTCCATCGTCATGCCGACCGCGGGTGCCGCACTCTCATCCACCGTCACAGTAGAACTCTCTTCGACCGTGCAGATCGTCCCTGCAGGCGACCTAACGCCCGCTACCGGACACCACCACATCTTCCTGGATGCGGATCTGACGGCGGCGGACGTGCCGGTTCCGTCGGTACCCGGGAGCATCATCCACATGGGAGACGGATCGAGCACCTACACGTTCGAGGATGTGGCCCCTGGTGAGCATCGCCTGATCGTGGTGGTCGCCGATGGCGTCCACGTTCCGCTTCAGCCTTGGGTCGTCGACACCCTGACCTTTACCGTCAACTAGCGCGCGCGCTTCCGCGCGCCGGCGCGACTACAGCCGACGAAATCCTCCGGTCTTCTCCACCACGACCGGAATGCCGCCGACCTTGCTCGGCACGGAAAGTCCTGCCTTGGAGTCGCTCACGTAGACCTTCAGGCAGGGCTTTCCGCCTTTCTGGCCGATCGCAGTACCGGAGATCCCGTCCCGTCCCATCACCTTGCGCGTGAGCTCCTTGTGCGCCGCCTTGAGGTCGCTAGACACGTTTCAGTTACCGTCGATGCGGATCTTGAAGCGGTCAAGAACGAGGTCGATCGGGTTGGCCAGAGTCGTCGTGGCCGTGCCGGCGAAGAGAAGCCCGACCGGACGTCGATCGCCCAGGAGCACCCCCTTGGAGACGATGAGTGACCCGGAGTCACCCCCGGCACTGAAGCCGCTACCCGAAATCACGATCTGGTCCTCGAAGCGAGCCGTCCCTGTCGCGTACCCCACGTCGATGGTCGCATTGAGACCTGTGACCTCGCCGACCGTGTAGCCCGTGGTGCGACCATACTTCTGCACCTTCATGCCGAGCACGGCCTCCTGCGTCGACGTGCGCGGGCTGCCGTACCCGCCCTCCGGCGTCTCCGAGGAGACGTCTTCCTTGGTGGTGAGAGCGATCGCCGCGTCGATGTGATTCGTCTCGCAGAGCATCGCCCGGCAAAACCGTAACGGCTCGAAGTCGTAGAGAGTCCCGATCACGTCGTCAGGATCCCGACCTCCGTCGACCACGCCAGGCTGAAGCAGATTGTCTCCGGTCCTCCCACCGTTGTTCGCGGCGAAGATGTGATTGTTGCTAAGGGCGAAGATCCGGTCTCCGTCCGTCACACGGGCCCCGATCGTGCCCGCGGTCACGTCGCCGTGGCCTGTACTCACACCGATTGGTACCGGGCGCGGAAAGCTCATAGTCGGATCGACCGCGTCGGCGTCGGCACCCACGGGGAGCGCCATGAAGCGACCCGTCACTTCCGGAACCACCTGTACGCCCCCGACGAAGTGAGGGAACGTGACGATATCGGGCGCCGTCAGATACACCTTGAGGACCGCGTGCCCCGACCCGTCTACCCCGATCGCGGTGCCGACCACGCCCTTCCTCGAGAGCCAGGCATCGGTGACCTGCGCCTGGAGAGACAGGGCTGCCTCGAAGGAGGCGTCCGAGTAGTCGAAGGGGCCATGCGAACCGGCGTACAACAAGACGTCGGCGAAGAGAGCGGCAACGAGTGCCACACGGGAGCGGAGAAGGCGACGCATCTGCATAGTGTATTATACGAGAGAACCCCGTCGTAGGGTTCCTCGGAGCGTGGAGTGTGGCCTCCTCCGGTGCGCAACCGTCGTCGTCCAGAGTAGCCGTAATGAATCGTCACCGAGTCTCCATCGTCCTCCCTCACCTTCTGACGCTCCTCGCCCTGGCTTCCTGCGCCGGAACACCAGGGCCGGGCGATCCCGGTTACGCCTTCAACGTCGGAGGGTCGTACTCCGGGCGGTTCGCGATCGACGACCAGCTCTTCGACGCAACGCTTCAGCTGCGAACGAGGAGCGGCGGTAGGGTCCGGGGCGGGTTCAGGGTGGTGGCTCCGCTCACGATCGACGGACGCGTCGAGGGTGTGATCTCGGGGTCGCTGCTCCGCATCACGATCACCTACAGCGATCCCGACGGGTGCGACGGACGCATCGAGGGGATTCTGACCGTCGAGCGCGGCGGCGGAACCGTCGAAGGGCCGGTGACGGTCACCGACTGCGGCGGCCCCATCGCGGGTCGGATGAGCTTCCGCCGCTAGAACCTCATGCTGTCACCTCCCGGTAACGTTCTCGGGTCAAGGCCAAAACCGGCGGCCTGATGATCGCGAAGTTCAACCGGATCGAGGACGACCATGACGTCATGGTGGTGGGAAGGAGTCGCCACAAGCTCGCGGAGGGAGGCGAGGTTCACCGAGCCAACTCCCATGAACGAGGCGTGTGCGAAGGTCCGGTCGTCCGCTCGCTCCTCCCACCCAAGGGGAAATCTGCTCGCACTCTGATGGCGGCCGTCACATGTTTGGCGTATGGACGCCACGCGAACCTCTGATGAACCCACGTCTCGTGCGTTCGGGTCACGCCCGCTGATTCCGAGCGCGCTCAAGTATGCCCGGGGGTTACGCTTTATCCAGATGTCGCGCACGAGCTTGTCCACGATGACCGCGGCCGTCCTAGTCTTGACGGCGTGTACGAGGTCCCCCACGGAGTTCGACTCCCGATTCAGAGGTGGGCCACGTCGCTCGACCGGCAGTGGTCCGAGGAATCTACGTGACGGCTCGCGCCGCGGGCTCGCCCAGCCACCTCTCGAGTCTGCTCGACCTCGCCGACAACTCGGCCGTGAATACCTTCGTCATCGACGTGAAGGAGCGTGGCGAGGTCAGCTACGCCAGCGGGGTCCCGCTCGCCCGACAGGTGGGCGCCGAACGGACCTACATCGGCGACCTCCCAGCCTTGCTACGCACCCTGCGCGACCACGGAATCTATCCGATTGCGCGCATCGTTTGCTTTCGCGACCCCGTCCTGGCAGAGGCGAAGCCAGAGTGGGCGATCCGCACCACGGAGGGCGAAATCTGGCTGGACCCCGAGAACAAGCGGCCCTGGGTCGATCCGTACGACCCGGGTGTTTGGGCGTACAACATCGCGCTCGCTCGCGAAGCGCTGACCGCCGGGTTCGCCGAAGTGCAGTGGGACTACGTCCGCTTCCCGGATGTAGTCGATTCCGCCCGCGCTACGATGGTCTTCCCTGCCCAGAGAGGGCGCTCCGCTGGGGACGCGATCCAGGACTTCATCACCACTTCGCAGCGTGAGCTCGCTGACTTCGAAGCTCCCATCACGGCCGACGTCTTCGGTCGCGTCATCTTCGAGACCGGAGACTCCGACATCGGGCAGGACTGGGATCAGCTGGTCCGTGTTACGGACGTGCTCCTCCCCATGGTCTATCCCGCACTGTTCGGGACCGGGAGCTTTGGCCTGTCGAATCCTGACGCGGAGCCGTACCTCGTAGTGCGCGCTGCGATGGACAGCGCGGTCGTGCGCTTGCGCCGGACCGAGAGTGCCATCGCCACCCTTCGCCCCTGGCTACAGGCTTTCACGCTGGGTAGCACCGCGTACGGTCCCCAGCAGATGCGAGATCAGATCCGCGCTGTCGAGGACGCCGGCCTCGAGGAGTGGCTATTCTGGAACTCTGAGAGCGTTTATCCGTCGGGGGTGTTTTAGGGTCCTGTGGTCGCGGACGGTACGGCACCAGCAACCTCTGCCCCGCCTTGGCCGTCTGGTAGGGCTACGTGCCACAACCGCCTTATCGAGGGGAGGAAGCGGGGTAGGTGGTAGTGTGGCATGGGACACACGACAGGGTACTCGTGCTGAGCCGGTTCGCGTGGCAGTCCGTTCAGAGGGGCAGGATCGATGCGCTGCCGTAGGATGATGTGACAGACCCGTCCGGCCAGGGCTACCGCCCGCTCGTTACCGGCCGCACTTCTCGTCGACGACGTCCAGGAGGCGATCAACGCCAAGCTGATCACCGCGGGCGTGACGCTCGGGTTCTTCGATACAGGGCTGAAATCGTCGGGGTCGACGTTCACGTCGTCCTTCCTACCCATGGGGGCATTACAGAACAATCTGGCCTTCACGTTGAAGATCGGTCCGGAGGTGTCGGCTGCCGGGCCGAACGAGTTGCGGCAGGTGACGATCAGCAACGCCGGTGGCGGCAGCGCGGTCATCGTGACCTGTACCAGGTGGTCAACCGTCTGGCCCAGGAAACGGATGACCGGAGCATCAACGTCTTGTTTAATTCCGCCAGCGCGCTACACAGCAACTTTTACGAGAATTGGATGCAGAGGGAAATGGTGGAAGATAGCCTGGAGCAAGTCAGGGAGTTTGTTCAAACACTGGCGGAACGTCCCTAGACCCACCAGAATCCATTAAATTGATACTTAACATTATGTCTCAATCTCCTGACATGCCGTTGAATGGCCTCTACGGTGAATCCATCATGGACCATTACCGTAATCCCCGGAACCGCCATCCCGTCGGTTCCCCCGACATCGAGGCTCACGAGTTCAACCCCTTCTGCGGTGATGAGGTCACCCTGCAGATTAAACTTGACGCCGCCGGTAGAGTCTCGGTGGCGAGTGCCCAGTCCGAGGGGTGTTCCATCATCCAGGCTGCGGCGTCCATGCTGGCCCGGGAGATGGGCGAACGTGGCCTGGGCGTGTTGATCGCGACCCACGACCTCACCAACCTGGCCCAACGCTTCGACGAGGTGCTCTGCCTGAACCACCACGTCTGCGACTTCGGGCCGCCTGAGACCACATTTACCGCAGAGGTCCTTGAGGAGCTGTACGGCGCCCACGGCGTCGAGTTTTTCTTGAAGGAGCATGAAGCCTCCGAACAATGAACAAGGGCAGAAAACCGGGATCATCGGCCCATGTGTCACAACACCTGCCGCCACACATCGAGGACGCGGCCATGAACCTGTCTCATCGGTAGCTGGGAGGGAAGTGCCACGCTATATGTCCGAGGTGGGGCAGCGTCGGAAAAGTTGGACCAGCGTTCTACGATGAGTCCCGTGAGTGGGTGCGACTTCTCTTTCCGGCGTCACCGACGATTTCTGTGCTCGAGGGGAGAACCATGCGGAAGAGAGTGTTTTCAGTCTTGATGGTGGCAATTTTCTTCTTGGGTCTACCGGCCCCGACCCAAGCCCAGCGAGGCCAACCGGTCCAAATGCCCCCGGGAGCGGGCCAGGAAATGGTCCAGGAAAATTGCGCCGGGTGCCATCGACAATCCCCGCGGAAGAAATCTGGTCAAGGCAATGGCGCGGCAAAAGGGGCAGAACGTCGAAGAGACCGAAGCCAATCTGTTGAGCTATATTTCCATGCGCACGTGGATAGACCCCACGGAAATAGGGGACACCGCCGTCTTTCTGGCCTCACACGAGGCGCGCTTCGTCTCCGGGACCGCCCTGGCCATCGACGGTGGCAGCAGCGCCGGGCGGTAAGCTGCTGGCTCAGCGCCGGTCGGCCAGGCTGTAGTCGCGCAGGACCGAGGCCACGCGGATGCGGAAATCGGCGAAGATTTCGGACTTGCCGCGCGCCTGGGCGAGGCCGTGCTCGGCTTGATCACGCCACGCCGCGACCGCCGCCTGGTCGCGCCAGAAGGACAGGGAGACATATTTGCCGGGGGTCGTGGTGCTCTCGAAGGGCCCGGCCGAGATTAA
>JADFLD010000002.1 GCA_022564535.1 Gemmatimonadota bacterium | reverse complement strand
GGACGGATACCATCACGGGGGCCGCCGGGACGTTCGAGGACGCGGCCGGCCATTCATTGGCGTTGGGGAGCACAATCACGTTTACGGGAACAGCCAGTAACAACGCGACCTTTACAGTGGCTTCCGTTTCCGCCGATGGGTCCGTTTTAACGGTAGCCGAAGACATCTTAGCCGCCGAAGTCGCGGCTTCCGCCGGCTTTACCGGAACGTTGGTCGGCACGGCGACGGGCGGCGCCGGCAACGACACCCTGACCGGGATCGAGAACATCGAGGGCGGCGACGGCGACGACACGCTGATCGGCGACGGGCTAAGCAACCGGATCGTCGGCGGCGAAGGAGACGATATCATTACCGGCGGCGGCGGCGCCGACACGCTCCTGGGCGGCGAGAGCGGGTCCGACGGCGGCGGTGGCTTTGACGACCACCACGACGCCGACACCTTCCGCTCGGGTAATGCCGCATCGACCGGTCTTGATTCGACCCATGCCGCGCGCCTGCGCGAGCAGAAGCAGGCCCTCGACGCGGCCGATGTCTCCGACCGCACAGAGTCCAGCGAATCCAAGCGTCGATCCCACCATGATGGCGAGATTGCGGCGGACCGCGCTGTCTTCCCATATGAGCGGATAGATGACAGCCGCCACCCCACTCACGAGAAGCACGTTGGCGATGTTACTGCCCACCACGTTCCCGAGGATGAGACCCGGATAGCCGGTCACCGCCGCGCGCACCGAGACGACCATCTCGGGGAGAGACGTCCCGAACCCCACGACCGTAGCGGCGACGACGGCAGGTGATACGCGGAGGCGCCGAGCCAATGCGACGGAACCCCGCACAAGAAGATCGCCCCCCATGAGGAGGTAGATGAAGCCGCCGACCAGTTCGAGGTAAGTCAGGAGGATGCCTGAGGCTTCGGCGACAGGACTCGGGCGATCGCGAACAGTCGGCCGGTCCCCTCTTCAGGAAAGGCGTTCCAGCGCAACAACTTGTACTCGCCGTCCATGCACAGGAAGCGATTCTCGAACGCGATCGTGGGCGACCCGCCAGCCAGCTTCTCGATCTCCTCCCGAGTCGATTCCACGTCGTCCGGGTGCACGAGCGAGTAAAACGGACGCTTGAGAAGCTTCTCTTCAGGCCAGCCCAACTCATGCACGAAGGCCGCGTTCACGCGCCTGAAGTACCCGTCGGTCGACGCGATGCACAGCATGTCCAGAGACATGTCGAAGAAGCTGCGGAACTCCGACAACAGCGCCACCTGTTCCTCGAGCTCGTCCGCCATCTCGTCGAAGGTGCGCGCGAGGAGGCCCACCTCGTCTTCACGCACGATGTTGGAGCGCGCACCGAGCTCACCTCCCCGAATCCGGTTCGCCGCCTCGGCGAGGACATGGATCGGCTGGGCGAACCGAAACCCCAGAATCGTGCCGAAGAGGATCGCAAACGCCGAGAGTGTCATCGCGAGGCGAATCATGTCCGTACGGAAGTCTACGATGGGCTGCCCTTGCTCGGCCGCGTCGACCTTTACGACGACGCCCCAGTCGGTCTCCCGAACGAGCCGGGTCGCAGCCCAAACCTCTTCCCCGCGGTAGTCCGTGACGTCCTCCGTAAACGAGGCCTCCTCCCCGCGCAGCGCTCGACTCGCGGGTGCCGTGGGCCCGACCACGAGGCGGCCCTGCACCGTCCCGGAATTCTCCTGGGGATGCCGTACCGGGTGGAGAACGCGCAGCTGGCCCAGGTCGTCCGCGGCCACGACCATCGTCTCGCCGCTCTCGCCGAGCCCGACGTAGTTCGTCGACACCGCGACGATCTCGTCGATCCTCAGAACCGCGTGCAGGAAACCGACCCGCGCTCCGTCGACGGCCAGGGGGGCTGTGAAGTTCACCGTCGGTGCCACGCCGTCGCGGAACGTCACGCCCACGTACTGCGTGCCTTCGCCAGGGGCTGCATGTGTGGGCGTGTCGGCGTCCGCGGACGCCGCGTCGGTCGGCGGTCCGGCACTGGTAACGATTCGCCCTTCCGGATCGTGCACCCAGAGCCGAACGAAGAGCGCCGAGCCGCTGAGCGCGTCGCTCAAGATGCGACGGATCCGGTTCAGAGACTCCTCACTCCCCGTGCGGTTGTAGACCCGAAGGCTCATGCGAAGCTGGGTCCGGCTCGCGACGAGGCCGACCCGGTCGTGCCAACCCGCCACGATGCCTTCCACCGCGTCTTTCTTGAACTCGGCCAGGCCCTCGAGCTGCTCGAGCGTCTGGACGCGAAGCCCCTCCTCCACCCTCGTGTACATGGTGAGACCGAACGCGAGCATGCTTCCCAACGAAACCGACACGAGCGCGAAGACGAGCTTTGTGCGGATATCCACTACTCGCCTCCAAAGTGGAACTCGAAGCGTGGCGTGTACCGCTCGACCGACTTGTACTGGTTCGGCCACGGCAGCGTGTAGTCGAGCATGTGCGCGGCGTGACGTGTCCAGTACGGATCGAACAGATGGGCGCGGGCGATCAGGCACAGGTCGGCCCGGCCGGCCGCTATGATGGTGTTCACGTCCATCCAGGACGAGATGTTGCCGACGGCCATCGTGGTGATCCCGACCTCGTGACGGACACGATCCGCGAACGGCGTCTGGAAGAGACGTCCGTACACCGGCTGCTGGTACGGCACCGTCTGACCCGACGACACGTCCACCACGTCGCACCCGTGCGCCTTGAGCAGACGTGACACGTCGACGGTATCCGCCGGCTCGATGCCTCCCGGCGCCCAATCCACGGCACTGACGCGGACGCTCATAGGCTTGTGGTCGGGCCACACGGCTCGGCACGCGTCGAAGACCTCGAGCGGGAAGCGCATGCGGTTCTCGAGCGAACCACCGTACCCGTCGTCACGTTCGTTGGTCAGCAACGAGATGAACGACGCCAGCAGGTAGCCATGCGCCATATGCACTTCGAGCAGGTCGAATCCGGCCTCGTCGGCGTACTCCGTGGCCCGTACGTACTCGGCGACGACTTCGTCCATGTCGGCGCGGGTCATTTCCCGGGGCGTCCGACTCCGATCCGGGAAGTAGGGGATCGGCGACGCGGAGATGATATCCCACCCACCCTCCTCCATCGGTTCGTTGTCGCCTTCCCACAGGCTCATCGTGGCGCCCTTTCTCCCTGCGTGACCGAGCTGGATCGCGATCTTGGCAGGTGTCTGTCCATGGACGAAGTCCACGATCCGCTTCCAGGCTCCGACGTGCTCCGTCTTGTAGAGCCCCGCACACCCTGGCGAGATGCGCGCCTGCGCCGAGACGTCCGTCATTTCGGCGACGACCATCCCAGCCCCGCCCACCGCGCGACTGCCCAGGTGCTGCATGTGCCAGTCACCCACCGTCCCATCCACGGCCGTGTACTGACACATGGGTGACACGACCACGCGGTTCGGAACGACGAGGTCGCGAAGCTTGTACGGTGTGAACATGGGAGGAGGAATCGGGTCACGGGCGACGGCCACGCCGCTCTGCTTTTCTGCCTGCTCCGCGACGAACGCGTCGACCTCGGCCAGGAAGTCCGGATCGCGGAGGCGAAGGTCTTCGTGCGTAATCCGCAGGCTACGGGTGAGAAGAGTGAACGAAAATTCGATCGGGTCGAGGTCCATGTAACGCTCGGTCGCCTCGAACCACTCGAGGCTCGCCTGCGCCGCACGCTGCAACGACTCGACTGCGGGCCGTCGCTCTCCCTCATAAACAGCCAGCGCCGCCTCGACGCTCGGTTCCGCGAGCAGCGCGTCCCGCAGGGCGATCGCGCCGAGCATCCCGAGCCTGGTACCGGACCCGATCGAGAAGTGCGCGGTGTGCACGGCGTCGCCCATGAGCACGACGTTGTCCGCGGACCAATGGGCACAGCGGACCGTGGGGAAGCTGCGCCAGACGCTGTTGTTGGCGATCAGCTCGTGGCCCTCGAGCTCCTCCGCGAAGAGGGCCTGGCAATGCGCGAGCGTGTCCGCCTCCGTGGCCTCGTCCATCCCGGCGGCCTTCCAGGTCTCTTCGGTGCACTCGACGATGAACGTCGAGCGGCCGGGCTCATACTGGTACGCGTGCACTCGCCAGAGTCCGTGTTCGGTCTCTCGGAAGTAGAACGTGAACGCCGCGAACGGCTTGGTCGTCCCTAGCCACACGAACTGGTTCGGCCTCCAGTCCAGCGTCGGCTCGAAACGCTCGGAGAGCTCTTCTCGGATGGTGGAGTTCACGCCGTCCGCGGCGAGGATCAGGTCGAAATCGGAACGGAGCACGCGGGTATCCCCATCGAGCGCGGGAAGGGCATCCAACCCCTCGACCTCGGTCTCGAAGCGCACGTCCACACCCAACGCGATCGCCTGCTCCTGGAGCACGCTGAGCATCTTCTGTCGGCTCATTCCGCTGAAGCCGTGCCCCGTCGACCGGGTGACGCGTCCGCCGAAGTGTACGTCGATGTCGTCCCAGCTAACGAAGTGTTCTGTGATGGCCGCATACGTTTCAGGGTCAGCACTCTCTACGTCGGCGATCGTCGCGTCGCTGAAGACGACACCAAAGCCGAAGGTGTCGTCGGGTCCGTTGCGCTCCAGCACGAGGATCTCATTGGCCGGATCGGCGCGTTTCATGAGAATCGCGAAGTAGAGGCCCGTAGGTCCACCGCCGACCACGAGGATCTTCACGCGGATTCATCCTCATCCGTCTCTGCCGCCCTCTTTGCGGCCTCGGCCTTGGCGTCGGCGACCATCTTGCCCGCGATGATCAGGTGCAGGATCTCGGTCGTACCCTCGTAGATGCGGAGCCCCCGGATCGAGCGATAGAGGCGATCGACGGGATGATCGGCCATCACCCCCCGCCCTCCCAAGATCTGCACCGCGTCGTCGATGATCCGCTGCGCCGCCTCGGTGGCATACGCCTTGGCCATCGCCGCCTCGGTGGTGATCCGATCCGCGCCGAGGTCCTTTTCGTACGCCGCCCGGTACACGAGCATGCGTGCCGCGGTCAGTTCGATCGCCATGCGGCCCAGCTTTTCCTGGATCAGCTGAAACTCCGCGAGCGGTTGGCCGAACTGCTCTCGACCGATGGCATGATCGAGCGCCTCGCGCAGCGCGCGTTCGGACATGCCGCACGCTGCGGCACCCACGGTCGGGCGGAGCTGATCGAGCGTCGCCATCGCGATCATGAATCCGCGACCCTCTTCGCCGATTCTGTTTCCCGCGGGCACGCGACACCCGTCGAACTCCAGCTCGCCGAGCGGATGAGGCACGCTCATGATCTGCGGACCGACGAAGCGCAATCCGTCGGTGTCGGCAGGCACGACGAACGCGGTGATACCCCGGCTTCCGGCCTCGGGCGCGGTCGACGCGAACACGACGTAGTAGTCCGCGATCCCGGCATTGCTGATGAACCACTTGTGACCGTCGAGCACGTAGTCGTCTCCGTCCCTCACCGCTCGCATCATCATCGCGGCGACGTCGGAACCCGCCTCTCGCTCGGTGATCGCGAACCCGGACATCAACGCTCCGGCAAGCGCCGGTTCCGCCCACCGTGTACGCTGTTCTTCGGTCCCGGCGATGAGGAGCGGGGTGATGCCGAGCCCCTGTAGCGCCCAAACCGCATCGGCGAGCGGTGAAGCCGCTGCGATCACCTCGCGCGCCAGGCAGCACCCCCGCAGATCACGCGTGCCGATAGGGGCGAAGACACCTTCCGCGCCCATGAGCTTCAGGAGCGCGCGAGCCTCCTCGCGGGCGGCCGCGTCCGTCTTCGCCTCGGGGCGTGTAGCGAGCTCGCGGGCGGCGAAGGCGGCGACGGCCGCACCCCACGGATGGTGGTCGGCTTCGAGGAAGGCTCGGACGGTATGGGTATCGGACATCGGCTGGCCGGGCCTCCGCGGTGCGGTATCGGAAGGTTGGAAGGCTGTCTCTAGAGAAAGTTCGGGTCCCGCTTTTCGACGAACGCGGCGTACGACTCCCGGAAGTCTGGATGCAGCATCAGCGCGGCCTGGATCTGGGCCTCGGCCTCGAGCGCGCTGGTCAGGTCCATGTTGGCCTCCCGATTGAGCGCATCCTTCGTGATCTCGAGCGCGAACGACGGCCCTTTGGACAACTTCTCCGCGAGCTCAGTCGCCGCGTCGAGCGCGGTGCCATCGGGGACGACCCGGTTGTACAACCCGATCCGATGGGCCTCCTCGGCGCTGATGAAGTCGCCGGTCATCAAGAGCTCGCTCGCCTTCCCGACGCCGACGATACGGGGTAGCATCCACGCCGCGCCCATGTCGGCCCCCGACAGTCCCACCCGGGTGAAGAGGAAGGCGATCTTCGCCGACTCGGCGGCCACACGCATGTCGCACGCCGTGGCGATTACGGCACCGGCACCGGCCACAGTGCCGTTGAGCGCACCGATCACCGGCTTGCGACAGCGCCGAATGGAAAGAATGAGATCGCACGTCATCCGCGTGAACTCCAGCAGCCCACGCATGTCACGCTCGAAGAGCCGTCCGATGATGTCTTCGACATCCCCACCGGAGCAGAATCCCCGGCCGGAGCCGGTGAGCACGATGACGCGGACAGACTCCTCGTCGTGCAGCGCGTAGAAGGCACGGCGCAGCTCGTCGTAGACCTCGAACGTGAGCGCGTTGAGCCGATCTGGCCGGTTCAGCGTCAGCGTGGCGACGCCGGTGTCTTCGTCGACGGAGTAGAGAAAGGATTTGGGCTCGAACACAGGTCAGTCGTATTCCTCGTGGGCGAGGTCTAGGTAGGAGGGGGCGAGTCTGTGATCACCGCCGTCGCTTCGATCTCGACCTTGCCCCGCGGATCGACGAGTCGTGACACTTCGGCGAGCGCCATCGCCGGAAAGTGCCGACCCATGTGGGACCGGTACACCTCCCCGATCTCCTTCCGGGCAGCGAGGTAGGCGTCGAGGTCGGTCACGTAGATCGTGAAGCGGCCGACGGACGTCGCGTCGCCACCCGCCTCGGTGACGACACGCATCGTCTTGCGAAGGGCGATATCGAACTGCTCGACGAAGTCGTCGGTGGTGACCTCGCCATCGGCATTCGCGGCATCCTGACCCGCCACGAACAGGATCCGTCCGCCGACCGGACCGAGCATGCCGTTCGTCCATCCCCGTGGAGGGCCAAGCTCAACCGGATTGACTCGTTCGAAGGTCACTCTGCGCCCTTCCCGTCCATCACGACCAACTCACCGTTGCGCCCCCCGGCGCCCTCGCCACAGAGCTCGACGATGACGTCGGCCACCTCTTCTGCCCGAATCAGGCGGGGCTGGCCAGATTGGCGGAGAAGTGACTGCATGGCCTCTTGCCACGACTGCTTCGTGTGAGACCGGATGCGAGCGATGGTCTCGTCGGTCAACGGCGTATCGACGTACCCAGGACATACGGCGTTGACCGTAACTCCGGTCCCCTTCGACTCGACCGCGAGGGCCCTCGTGAAGCCGACCACCGCGTGCTTCGCGGCCGTATACCCCGCGATGTACTTGTCGCCAGCCAGCCCGGCGATCGAAGCGATGTTGACGATCCGGCCCCAGCGTCGCTCGATCATCGGGTCGTAGACCGCCTGCGTGCACAGGAACGTCCCCGTCGCGTTCACGTCCATCATGTGCTGCCACTCCGCCAACGTGATCCGGGAAATCGGATTGGAGGTGGCAGTGCCTGCGTTGTTCACGAGGATGTCGATGCGGCCCATCGCCTCGCGCGCCGAAAGCGCGAGATCACGCACTTGGTGCGGGTCGGCGACGTCGCATCGGAACGCGAAGGCTTCGTACCCGTCCTTCCGGAGGCCCGCCGCGATCTCGACGACCTGGCGCTCGTTGCGTGCTGCGACGGACACCTGCGCGCCGGCCTTGGCCAACGCGATAGCGGCCGCGGCACCAATGCCCCGTCCGCCTCCTGTGATGAGTGCGTTGTACCCCTCGAGACCGCTCACATCCTATCCTCCATCATGACCGCATCCGCCAGCAGAGCACCCAGTGTTCGCACCGTTTCACGACCCTCCTCGGCGGTCGCGTCCGCCGGCCATCCGAAGTACGCTCTCGGCCCGCCCGCGTCCAGGAAGCTCGTCGCGCCATCCCGGATCGCGGTCGACAAGCTCGATGGGTTCGGCTCGAGGTGCGCGGCGATGTCACCGCGGAAGAGCTCGGGTGTCTCGGCCAGAACGACACTGCCCTCGAAGCGACCCGCGTGGCAAGCTCCGGTCCTGAACTCATCGCTGAGTCGTTCGGCGACGTGGCGCCGGGTCAGGTCGAGAAAGACGATACGCGTCCCGTCTGGGGACTCGGCAGCCGTGTCCCGAAGGGATCCAAGATGCGCAGGATCGAGGTGTGCGTTCGCGATCGCCAACGTCGTGATCTGGTGCCCCTTCAGTGAAGTCGCGATCTGACGGATCAAGTGGGTCACGGTCCGACCATCGATTCCGATCGTCCCCGGAAAGGTATCCGCGAACTCGGCGGCGGTGTACCACAGGGGTGGCAATATGAAGGCGGTGACGCCTCGACCGTCGAGCTGCTCCGCACACGACCGCGCCATCGCCTCGGCGATGATAACGTCGGTGCCGAGCGGCAGGTGCGGACCATGCGCCTCGACGGCGCCGACTGGAAGAATCGCCACCGAGTCCGACCGGTCGGCGTCCCGCACCTCCTCCCATGTCATTTCGGCGAATCGGTGGACAGGCATCTGCGTAGATCGAAGAGTGAACGGTTTGACCTTTATTCTAGCCTCCGCGTATCGTCACGCACCACAGGCAGACACCGAACCCGCCCGGACTCCCCGCCCGTCACCCCGCCATGACCTTCGCCCGTCCCAACCCGTTCAACCTATTCGACTACTTCCTGGGTGATCGCATCGTGGAGGGCATGGGCGAGCGCCGAGCACTCCTGACCGACGGAGGCCCCTTTACGTACGGGGACATCCACGCACTCTCGGGACAATACGCCAACCTGCTCGTCGAGTCGGGCGTGAAAGTGGGCGACCGCGTGATCATCGCGCTGCCCGATGGGGAAAACTACGTCGGCGCGTTCTTCGGCATCCTGCGCATGGGCGGGATCATCGTCATGGTCAATCCGCAACTCAAGCCGGAGCAGATCCGATACTTCTTCGAGTACACCGGCGCGACGTCGGCTCTGGTCGACGCCGAGGTGCGGGCCACGTTCGAAGAAGCGCAGAGTACCGCGAGCACGCAGCCGACGCTCATCACGGTGGAGGGCTCGGATTTCGCGAGCCGACTCGCGGCGATGGACACGGAAACCCACACCCACGCTTCTGCGCCCGACGACCCCGCGATCTTCCTCTTCAGCGGTGGAACCACCGGAGACCCCAAGGCGGTCGTACAATCCCATCGCTCGTTCGCCAACACCACCGAGCTTTATGGGAAGGGCACGCTGGGCATGGGACCCGACGACATCACGCTATCCGTACCCAAGCTCTTCTTCGGATACGCGACGGGCACAAACCTTCTCTTCCCTTTCTCGGTCGGGGCGACGGCGGCGCTCTTCTCGGAACGCTGTACGACCGAAACACTCTTCGGAAAGATCCGCGCCTTTCGCCCGACCGTACTCGTCAACGTGCCGACCATGGTCAACCATCTGGTGAGCCACCCTGACGCCGAGCAGCACGATCTATCGTGCCTTCGCCTCGCGACCTCGGCCGGCGAGGCGCTTCCCGCCGAGCTTCATCGCCGGTGGGACGAGCTCTTCGGCGTGCCGCTGCTGGACGGTCTCGGCACCGCGGAGATGTGGCACATCTTCATCTCCAATCAGCCGGACGACGTGCGCCGCGGCACGCTGGGCAAGGTGGTCCCCGGCTTCGAAATCAAGGCATGCGACGACGACGGTGTCGTCGTGGCGGCCGACGAAGTGGGTCGCTTGTGGGTCCACGGCGACTCCCTCGCGCTCGGCTACTGGCAGGACGAGGAGAAGACGCGCGACGCCTTCCGGGACGGATGGTACGCGTCCAGCGACATGATCAGCATCGACGCGGACGGCTACGTGACGTACGGGGGCCGCGCCGACGACATGCTGAAGATCGGTGGCAAGTGGCTGTCCCCGAAGGAGGTGGAGAACTGCCTGCTCGCGCACGACGACGTGCGGGAGGTCGCGGTCGTGGGCGTGAAGACCGCCGACGGGCTGGTGAAGCCGAGCGCGTTCGTCATCCCTGCGGCCGGCGTGCAAGGCTCTGACGCGCTCGCCTTGGCGTTGCAGGATTGGGTGAGGAGCCGGCTCGAGCCCTACAAGTATCCCCGCGAAGTCGTGTTCGTGGACGACCTGCCCAGAACGCACCTCGGCAAAGTCGACCGCGGCAAGCTCGCGCTGAGCTGAGGACTCCGAGATGGGAGCATCCCACGGCATGTCGCTCGCAGGAATCGTGACGGCTCTCCTCCTGATTGGATCCACGCGTTCGCCGGACGACTCGATGTCCGTGAAAGCGGTCGTCGATTGGAGTCCTCGCTGGGGGTCCGCCGGGCACGAGATGGCGGCGAGGGCTGCGATCGCCACGCTCCCGGAAGACGTTCCGTCGTTCTTCCGGGACGCCGCGGCCCAACTCGTCTATCTCAATCCGGAGCCCGACCGTTGGCGCGACCGGGCCGCGACGGCGATGGACCAGGCGTGGAGTTACGACCACTACGTCAATCTCGAGAACATCTCCGAGGGCGCGCTCGACGCGCCCGATCGCTTCATCTATCTGCGGATACTGAGGGAGGACGGACGGGAGAGGCCCGAACGGGACGGCGGCTTACTTCTCTACCGAATCATCGAGCTCTATCAGCGTCTCGTCGCCGAGTGGCGCATGTGGCACGCGGAAGACGACCTGGAGCGGAAAGGTTGGATCCAGGAACGCATCGTCAACGACGCCGGCATCCTCGGCCACTACGTCACCGACGGTTCTCAGCCGCATCACACGACGATCCACTTCAACGGATGGGACGCCGGCGCCACGAATCCGGAGCGATACACGGACGACCGGACGTTCCACAGCCGGTTCGAGAGTCGTTTCATCGAGACCCATGTGACGCAGGACGATATCGACGGGCGCGTCCCGGAGCGCGCGAAGGTCGTCGTAGGGTCTGTGGGCGCCGCCGTACTCGATTACCTGCGATCGACGCACGCGACGGTGGAAACCCTGTATCGCATCGACCGCGACATCGGATTCGATCCCGACGGGCCGCTTCGGCCGGAGGCACGCGACTTCGCGGCAGACCGGCTCGCGGCAGGAAGTGCCATGCTCGCTCGCCTATGGCTCTCGGCCTGGACGGAAGGCCAGTAGCACCGCCTCGACGAGCGAAGCGTTGGTCGACAGGGTACGTTCCGATCGGGACGACGGAGGAAACCTGAGTGACCGCCGCCTCGTCTGAAGTAGTCCGTTGAGGGAAGTCGGCCAAGGGTGGTCGAGATACATGGGCCTGGAGGTATGGGATGAGTGACGGAGTGCACCCTGACTCGGGGGACGCCGGCCTGTTCGACGCCATCGACCCCAAGCTGACCGTGTTCGCGCTCGCGAACGGAATGGATCTGGCGAAGGGCGATGACCATCGACGCCTCGAGTGGTTCACGGAGGGGCTGGAGCGCGGGATTCTCATCGAGGCAGAAGCCACCGGATCGTTCCGAGTGAGCGTGATGAGCTGGCCCACCGGTTCGACCGAGATACGCAAAGAGGCCGGAATCGGCGAAGGGATCTCCGCCGAGGACCTCGCAGGCACCCTTCCCGACGCGATCGACTCGGCGAACGGACTCTAGAAGCCTTCATGCCGCAGTCCGACTTCGACCTGCTTCAGGGCGAAGTCACCCGATGTCGTCGCTGCCCCCGCCTCGTCGAGTGGCGCGAGCGGATCGCGACCGAGAAGCGCGCGGCGTACCGGAGCGACGACTACTGGGGGCGTCCCGTCCCCGCGTTCGGCGATCCGGACGGCTCCGTCCTGGTCGTGGGACTCGCCCCGGCCGCGCACGGCGCGAACCGCACCGGACGAATGTTCACCGGTGACCGTTCAGGAGATTGGCTGTACAGAGCGCTGCACCGGTCGGGTTTCTCCAATCAGCCGACGTCGGTGAAACCGGGCGACGGCCTCGAGCTCGACGGGCTGCTGGTCACGGCCGCGGTGCGCTGTGCGCCGCCGGCGAACAAGCCCACGCCCGAGGAGCGCGACGCCTGCAGCTCCTGGCTGGATGCCGAGCTCGACCTGCTCCCACATCTCCGCGTCATCGTCGCGCTGGGCGGCATCGCCTACACGCAGACGCTGCGCGTTCTCAGCGCCCGCGGCGTTCCGGTTCCCCGGCCCCGGCCACGCTTCGGCCACGCCGTCGAGGTACCGCTGACGGACGATCTCACGCTTCTGGCCTCATACCATCCGAGTCAGCAGAACACGTTCACCGGTAAGCTGACGGAGGCGATGTTCGACCAGGTGTGGAGCCGAGCGCGGACGTTGGCCGAACGGTAGCCCGCGCCGGCTCCGGCGCCAGCGCTCCGGGCCCGCGGTCGCGGGGCCTCCATACCGGACCTACCTTGCCACCATGAAGCGTAGTCTCTCCGTGACCGCTCTCGCGGCTGCCCTGCTCTGGAATCTCCCCATCCACGCGCAGACCGTGGGCGGCATCGAGCTCATGGAGCTCACCATCGCCGAAGCCCACCAAGCGATGCTCTCCGGCACACTGACGTCCCGACAGCTCGTTCAAGCCTACCTCGACCGAATCCGAGCGTACGACAAGCGGGGCCCAGCGCTCAACGCGATCATCATGCTCAACCCCGCCGCCCTCGCGCGGGCCGATGAGCTCGACGCGGGACTGCGAAGTAGCGGCGAGCTCACCGGGCCACTCCACGGCATCCCGTTCATCGTGAAGGACAACTACGACACCCACGACATGCCGACGACCGGTGGGTCGGCCTCGCTCACGGGCTCGATACCGGCGGACGACGCCTTCCAGATTCGGAGGATCCGCGAGGCGGGAGCGATTGTGCTCGCCAAGTCCAACCTCGCCGAGTTCGCCTTTACGGCGATGGAAACGGTGGGTTCGAGACTGCCCGGCTGGACGTTCAACCCCTACCGACTCAACCGCGTAACGGCCGGATCGTCGGGCGGCACGGCGGCCGGCATCTCCGCCAACTTCGGTCTCGTCGGCCTGGGCACGGACACGGGCAATTCGATCCGAGGCCCGTCGAGTCACAACGCCCTGGTCGGCATCCGGTCCACTCAGGGGCTCACGAGCCGCGACGGCATCATCCCGCTGTTCGCACACAGGGACATCGGGGGCCCCATGACGCGCACGGTCGAGGACGCAGTCCGCGTCTTCGACGTGATCGCCGGGACCGATCCGGCCGACCCCGTAACGGTCGAAGCCGACGCGCGCCGCCCGTCGTCCTATCTGGACTTCCTACAGACCGACCTCGACGGCCTGCGCATCGGGGTAGCGAAGCAGATCGCGTACACGGAGACGGCGGATCCGGAAATTCTCATGCGCTTCGCCGAGGCGTTGGGCGATCTCGAGCGATTGGGGGCGACGGTCGTGCGCGACTTCACGATTCCCGACCTCGACAGCCTTCGCCGCGGCACCGGATGCTCGCGCTTCCGCTACGACATCGAGAACTACCTGGCGAGCCTTCCCGACCCGCCTGTACGCACCCTCGCCGAGATCGAGGAGGGCGGCAAGGTGCACGTCACGGTAATGCCGAGCGTGCGTCGCTTCCTTCGGTTCGAGGGCACACCGGATACCAACGAGCAGTGCATCGCTGGCCGGCTGGCCGAGGAGCGTCTGCGCGTCGCCGTGCGCGCCGCCATGGAGGCGTACGACGTCGACGCACTCGTGTACCCGACGTGGAACAACCCGCCCCGACTCGTCGGTGACCTGTCGTCCCCGCACGGCAACAACAGCCCCATCCTCTCACCTCCCACTGGGTTTCCGGCGATCACCGTTCCGATGGGATTCGTTTGGGACGACACGCTTCCCGCCGGTTTGCAGATCTACGGCGATGCCTGGAGCGAGCCCACGCTCATCCGGATCGCCTACGCCTATGAGCAGGCGACACGGCGTCGCAAGCCGCCTCCGACCACACCTCCACTGAGGCGCTAGAAATGTGATCGCGACGCCACTTGTGCCGTGCTATCGTGTCCCTTGCCGCTACCCCACCCCTCGACCCGAGGCCTCCCATGGACAGACGTGACTTCGTGAAGACGACCGCCGCCGGAGTCGCGGCGTCCGCCACCCCCGCCGCGCTGAGCGCGGAGACGCTCGCGGGCGCCCCGAGCGTGCACCTTCGACGTGCCCGGCCGCTCTGTGTGGCGGACGTGAGCAGCATCCGCTACAAAAACGGCGGCCCGGAGAACGCGATCGAGCGGGCGTTTCGTGGCATCACCGACGGCGAGGACGTCCTGGACGCGATCGTCGCGGGCGTGAACATCCCAGAGCTCGATCCCGAGGAGCACGGAATCGGGTACGGGGGGCTTCCGAACGCCGACGGCGTCGTGCAGCTCGACTCGTGCCTCATGCACGGTCCTCGGAAGTGGGCGGGCGGTGTCGCCGGGATCGAGGGTGTCCGTACGCCATCGCTCGTGGCGAAGGCCGTCGCCGAGCTGACCGATCACCACCTCATCGTCGGGCAAGGCGCGCGGGAGTTCGCCCGCTCGCTCGGCTTCGAGATCGAGGACGACCTCAACACCGAAGCGTCGCGTGCGCTCTGGCTGGAGTGGCGCCGCCGGATCGATCCCGGGCACTGGCTCGACCCTGAGGAGCGCATCAAAGGAATGAGCCGTGTGGGGGAGGACACCGACACCGGCGCTTTTCCGCGCGGAGCCACCGGCCGGAGCCCGCTACGCGACCAGGAGCACGAGACTCGCCTGCGTGAATTCTACGAAGCAGGTCTCGCGGCCGGATTGTCGATGGTCGACGACGGGCTCATCGATCCGGACTCGTATTGGGGCACCACCAGCCTCGAAGCCCTTTCTCCCGACGGCGACATCTGCGGTGTCACGACGACGAGCGGGCTCTCGTGGAAGATTCCCGGCCGGGCCGGCGACTCGCCGATCCTCGGCGCGGGCCAGTACGTCGACAACGAAGTAGGCGCGGCCGGATCGACCGGCCGCGGCGAGGCGAACCTCTATAGCTGCGCCTCGTTCCTCATCGTCGAATTCATGCGCCACGGCATGTCTCCGAAGGACGCGGGCATGGCCGCACTGACACGAATCAAGGGCAACACCGTCGAAGCGCGCCTATTGAACGATCGGGGACTGCCCAACTTCAACGTCCGCTTTTTCGTCTTGAACAAGGAAGGCGACTACGCCGGCGTCTCGATGTACGCGGCGGGAGAGTCCGCCTTCGCGGTTTGCGACGAAAACGGAGCGCGCGAGGAGCGGCTCGACGGTCTTCTGGAGGGGTCGCCGAGGGGCTGAGCACACGACGGAAACGAACGGTGAGGCATTCCTCAGCGTAGCGCCGTGTGCCCGCGCGCGATCGGGCTCGCACCTGCGGTACGGACTCCTCACATTGTGACTCTTCCATCTCTGTCCCGGAGGACCGCACTCGTGAGGATCCGGACCCTCATTCTCCCCGCCGCTTTCTTCGGATCGGCATTTTCGCTCGCCGCCCAGGACACCCTCCGCTTCGAGCCGACCATCGGATACCCGACGTTCGCCGTCCGGGAACCCGTGGCGACCATAACATCCGGCACCGTGATCATTTCGCGCACGATGCATGGCAGCTACTACGATCCGGGTGGTGGCGCGTTTCCGGGCGAGGTCGGTCCGTTCTACGTCGAGGGAGCGACCACGAACGACGTTCTTCGCATCGAGATCATTCGCGTTCAGCCGAACCACGACCTCGCCGCCGCGCAGCTGTACTCGGACTTCGGTGGACTCGCGACCGACGCCCGACTCAGGCTACTCAACGACCCGATCGAAGCGCGGCGATACGAGTGGAGGCTGGACGCCGAAGCGATGACCGGCACGGTCAATCTCCCAGACTCGGAGATGTCGGAGATAACGATTGAGCTCCGGCCCATGCTCGGCCGCATCGCCGTCGCGCCGGCCAACGAGGAAGCGTTCTCCGGCCTGTGGCCTGGAAACTTCGGCGGAAACATGGATGTGCCCGAGGTGCGCGAGGGCACCGTGGTCTACCTGCCGATCTTCAATGACGGCGCCTATTTCTACTTCGGGGACGGCCACGCCCGCCAGGGAGAAGGTGAGGTCGGCGGTACGGGTCTCGAGACGTCGATGGACGTGACGCTCAAGGTGGACGTCATCAAAGACAAGACCATCGATTGGCCTCGCTTGGAAGACGCCACCCACATCATGGTCGCCGGCAGCGCCCGACCCCTCATCGACGCCTTCCGTCTCGCGCACGTCGAGCTGATCGAATGGCTCGTGGAAGATTACGGCTTCGGAAAGTGGGACGCGTACATGCTCGTCGGCCAGCTCGGCGAGACAACGATCGGCAACATCGTCGACCCCATCTACACTGTGGTCGCGAAGTTCCCGAAGAAGCACTTACCGAGGTGACTGCCTCCGACGTCCCGGACGCTTCGCGTTGGAGACTCGACCTTTGACTGGACCCTTTCTGGCCACGGCAGTCGCCGTGATGGCTATTTGAGTTAGCTCTGGAGGAGCGCCTCGACCCGTCGGTCGCGAACCGCATCGACTCGGCCTCGAGTTGGAACAGCCGACTCCTCGTCTTCTGAAGACCCCGGCTCACGCCTCCGGCCTTTTGGCCACCACGACGCCGATCGGCCCATCGCTCCACACGCGGTCCGCCTCGAAGCCTAACTGAGCCAGCGCCTCGAGTTCCGCGTCCAACGGCAGGTAGGTGTCCTCCTCGGCCCACTCGTCGAAGTGCCGCCAGGCCCGATCCTCGGAGATTCCCGATGCCACGAGGTGGTCGGCCCAATATCGAAAGAGTCGATCTCGCTCGGTCCGGTCGGTCGGCATGTTCGCGTCGGCGTTGACGAAGACACCCCCGGGGCGCAGCGCGTCGAATACCCGGGAATAGAGCGCCGACTTGGCCTCGAGCGTCGCGACGTGATGGAGGGAGAGCGACGCCGCGAATGCGTCACACGGCTGAAACGGCTCGTCGTAGGAGCGCAGGGTGAAACGAACGCGTTCCCCGAAACGCCTGAGCCGTCGCCGCGCCTGATCCATCATCTCCGAGTCGACGTCGAGCAGCTCGACGACCCCGACACGCGGCCGCCCGAGCAGCACTTCCGAGAGGGCACCGGTCCCCGATCCGAGGTCCACCACGAGGTCGGGCCCAACCGCCGCGACCGCGTCAGCCGCGACCGCGAGCATCGTCTCGTAGGCCGGAATGAAACGACGGATCGTCTCGTCGTAGGCGTCGATCTCGAGGCGCAGATGCCTCCGTACGCTGTGCGACATAGCTTGACACTCCTCTCGATCCGCGAGGATGTCAAAAGGACGTCAGCAACGCACGTGCCTGGGGAGTCCTTTTATCACTGCTCCACCCGACGACCGGGTGGCCCTGCCACACGATTCCAAGACACGCCAGGGGGCACTATGCACCGCAACGTCCGTCGACTCGGCTGGACGATGCTCGTCGCACTCGTCGCGACGCCGTCCGTCACATCCGCGCAGTCCCGCGGCGATCAAGCCATCGATGAAGAGTACACCCGCCTCATCGCCGAATATCTGCAGGACGACAGGATCACGACGGAGTTGGTCGATCACCTGCCGGCATCGGAGACCGTGCCGACACCGCTCGACTTCAACGGGCGCA
Source organism: Gemmatimonadota bacterium (assembly GCA_022564535.1). The sequence goes on along the minus strand of JADFLD010000002.1, from coordinate 6,625 downwards.
TCGTGGGCATGCCAGACGAGCTGACGTACGCGGCGGACATCCACCGCTACCTGCGCGCCATAGCCGAAGCGTCGCCCCGCGCCACTGTTTGGTCGATCGGGCAAACGGAGGAAGGTCGTGAGATGATCCTCATGGCCATCGCCGACGAGGAGACGATCGCGAATCTGGAAGCGTACAAGGGCTACATGCAGGAGCTCACCGACCCGCGCGCCACCACCGAGGAACGAGCTCAGCAACTCATCGGCGAGCTGGCGAAGCCGATCTACTGGCTCACGAGCGGCATGCACTCGACAGAGACCGGGGGGCCCGAGATGCTGCAGGAGCTGGCGTATCGTCTGGTCGTGCAGGAGTCCGAGTTCATCAGCACAATCCGCGACAACATCATCACCTTCATCACCCCGGTCATCGAGGTCGACGGACGCGAGAAGCAGGTCGACACCTACTACTTCAACAAGGACCGACCTGAGGGCGAGGCCCGCCTTCCGCTCATGTACTGGGGCAAATACGTCGCGCACGACAACAACCGCGACGCGATAGGCCAGATGCTGGCCCTCACGAAGAGCGTGAACGCGGTGCAGCTCGAGTGGGCGCCCATCATCATGCACGACCTGCACGAGGCACAGAACTACCTCTACTCGTCGACCGGGACCGGCCCGTACAACGAGGCATTCGACGCGATCACCATCACCGAGTGGTGGATGCTCGCGGAAAACGACGTCCTCCAACTCACGAAGCGGGACGTGCCTGGCGTGTGGACGTACAACTTCTACGACGGATGGACCCCGAACTACATGTTCTCGATCGCGCACAGCCACAATGCGATCGGACGCTTCTACGAAGTCGCGAGCTACGGCCCGCAGACGCGTACCCTCCGCGTCGGCAATAGCGGCACGAGCCGGGAATGGTTCCGGCCGAACCCACCGCTCAGCGAAATCGAGTGGGGCCCCAGAAACAACACCAACATCCAACAGTCGGGCGTCCTCTTCTCACTCAAGTACACGGCCGACCACGCGGCCCTCTTCCTCGACAACTACTGGACGAAGAACAAGCGCTCCGTGCGCCGGGGTGTAGAAGGGCCGATCAACGCGTGGGTCGTTCCCGCGGGTCAACGTCGTCAAGCCGACGCGGTCGATGCCGTCAACGAGCTCATGAGGCAGGGCCTCGAAATCCACCGGGCCGATGACGACTTCGAGGTGGGCGGCGTGCAGGTCGAGGAGGGCGACTACATCATCCGGGCCGACCAGCCGTTCAGGACGTTGGCGGACATGTACCTGTCGCTGCAGCAGTTCTCGCTCAACAACCCCCGTCCCTACGACGACACGGGCTGGACCTTCCAGCTCATGCGGAACATCGAGCTGCACGAAATCGAAGACTCTGACGTGCTCGAAGCAGACATGACGCTCCTCACCGAACCCGCGCACGTCATGGGCAAGATCGACGGGGGGGGCGACATCGTCGTCGTCGACCACACGACAGACAACAACTTGATGGCGTTCCGCTTCCGTCACGCCGACGTCACGATGCACGCCGCCGAGGCGGACTTCGAGATGGACGGCCATCAGTTCCGCGCCGGGGCATTCATCATCCCGGACGCAGATCGGAGTGTCATCGAGTCGAGTATCGAGGAATTAGGACTCTCGGCTTGGGGCACGAACGACATGCCCGAGGTCGACATCCACGAACTGGACGTTCCGCGCATCGGCTACATCCACGCATGGCGGCGCACGCAGGACGAGGGATGGGTCCGGGGCGCACTCGACCACTACGGGGTCCCGTACGACTACTTCTCGGAGCAGAAACTCCGCGACGGAGATCTCCGGGCACGGTACGACGTCATCATCTTCCCACACGTCGGTGGGAGCGCTCAGGCACAGGTCAGAGGGATCGCGATGACGGGCGACCTGCCTCTGCCGTACAAGAAGACGGAGGCGACGCCGAATCTCGGCGGAATCGACGAGAGCGACGACATCCGAGGTGGCATGGGCTTCGAGGGATTGGTCGAGCTGGCCAACTTCGTGAAGGAAGGCGGCACGCTCCTCGTCGAGGGCTCGACGTCCGCGATATTCCCCGAATACGGACTGACGTCCGGCGTGACCGTCGAGAGACCGAGCGGCCTCATCGCGCCGGGATCGATCCATCGGGGCATCATATCCGACAAGACCAGCCCGATCGCGTACGGCTATCCCGGCGATCAGCTGCCCGTGTACTTCAAGAACGACCTCGTGCTGTCGGTCAGTGGTGACGGTGGGCTCGGCGCCCTCGCCCGCCGATTCGGTCGCGGTGGTGGCAACAGCCCATGGCAGAACACCACGCCGATGGCGAGCCTTCCCGAGCTGTCCCCATTCGAGATTCCCGAGAACGACGAGTCCGAGGACGAGGAAGACGACGTCGATGAGATGGCCGAGTTCCGCTCGTTGGCCCGTCAATTCGGCTTTGGGGGGGACGACGAAGACGGGCCCCGTGTCATCCTGAGCTTCCCCAGCGACGTCGATCAGATCCTGCTGTCCGGTACGCTCGGCGGAGGCGAAGCGTTGGCCGGCAAGGCCCAGGTCGTGGACGCGTCGCTCGGCGACGGCCACGTGGTGATGTTCTCCATCCGACCGTTCTGGAGGTGGCAGACTCAGGGGACGTTCTTCCTGGGCTTCAACACGATCCTGAACTGGAACGACCTCGACGCGGGTCGCGGTGGCGACGAAGTACCGATCAGCCAGGAGGGGTCATGAAGCTTTCTCGTCAGGCACTGCTCTGGAGCGCTGTCGTCACCACCCTCGCTCCGACGTCGCCCGTCGCGGCGCAGAACCTCGACGAAAAGCTGCTGTCGAACCTCGAGTACCGAGAGATCGGACCGACACGTCAGAGTGGGCGCTTCATCGACATCGCGGTCCCAAGTCAGCAGCCGTACACGTACTACCTCGCGACCGCCTCGGGGCATTTGTGGAAGACGACCAACAACGGAATCTCGTTCGAGGTTCTCTTCGACGACGAGGACGTCTTCTCGATCGGCGCGATCGCGGTCGCCCCGTCCGACCCGAGCATCCTGTATCTCGGTTCCGGAGAGGGGAACAATTCGCGCTCCTCGTACTGGGGTGACGGCGTCTACAAGTCGACCGACGAGGGCGAAAGTTGGACGAACGTGGGTCTGCCGGAATCGCACCACATCGGGCGCATCGTCGTCCACCCGACCGACCCGGACATCGTCTACGTCGCCGTGCTCGGTCATCTGTATTCCGAGAACGACGAGCGCGGACTCTACAGGTCCACGAACGGTGGGCGCCGCTGGAGCCGCGTGCTCGGCCCCGAGGTCGAAGGACGTCGCATCGGCGTTGTCGACGTGGTGATGGACCCGACCGACCCGAACACGCTCTACGCCGCCAGCTACGATAAAGTGCGCCTTCCCTACACGTTCGACCTCGGCGGACCGGGTAGCCGTCTGTACAAGACGACCGACGGTGGAGACAACTGGATCCAGATCGGCCAGGGCCTGCCCGAGGGTATGCTCGGCCGCATCGGCGTCGACGTCTACGAGCGTGACCCGAGCATCGTCTACGTGACGATCGAGAACGCCAACAAGGCCGACATGTCCGACGAGGACCGTCGCCAAGAGCTCCTCGACCACGAGTCGAGTCGGGGCATGATCGGGGGGGAGGTCTACCGCTCCAACGACGGCGGCCTCACCTGGAACCGAGCGAGCCCCGAGGGCGAATCGATCGGGGGCGGACCCGCGTACTACTACGGTCAGATCATCATCGACCCGAACGACCCCGACAAGGTCCACGTCCTGTCGTCATCGTCATGGGGCACCTCGGACGGCGGAGAGACGTGGGATCGACGGCCGCTCGGCTTCGGAGGCGACGATCACTCGCTGTGGATCGATCCGGACAACTCGGACCACATGATTCTCGGATACGATCACGGCATGGGAATCACCTACGACGGTGGCGAGAATTGGTATCACCCCGACTTCCAATCCCTCGCGCAATTCTATTCGATCGGCGTCGACGACTCCCGTCCGTACCGGGTCGCCGGTGGCCTGCAGGACAACGGCTCGGCGATGGGATACAACACCAACCCGGCCGGCGGCCCGCTCCGATTCGAAACGTGGGAACGGGTAGGCGGCGGCGACGGCATGTACAACGTCATCGAGACATGCACCAACCGCTTCATCTATAACGAGTCGCAGTTCGGCCCGATCGGACGCCTCGACCTGTGGACGGGCGAACGTAAGGGCATTCGTTACGACGACGACGACATGCGGTACAACTGGAACGCGCCGATCCTGGTCTCTCCGCACGACTGCGACGTCATCTTCCACGCCGGCAACAAACTCATGCGCTCCGAGTTCCGGGGCGAAAGCTGGGAGGTCATCAGCCCGGACCTGAGCAAGAACGACCCCGCCACGCAGACGACCGGCAAGGGCGGCGACGGCAACATCCAGTACGGCACCATCAGCACCATCGACGAGTCACCGCTCAAGGCCGGTGTAATCTGGGTCGGCACCGACGACGGCAACGTGCAGCTCACGCAGGATGGGGGCGAGACCTGGACACTCCTCAATGACAACATCCCGAACAACCCGGAGTATTGGGTCAGCCGGGTCGAGGCATCGCACCACGATCTCGGGACGGCGTATGTCACGTACACCGGCTACCGAAACGACGACTTCCGGCCCTTCGTGTACAAGACGACGGACTACGGTGAGACGTGGACATCGATCACGGCGAACCTCCCGAACGGCCCCGTCAACGTGATCCGAGAGCACCACGTGAACCCCGACCTTCTCTTCGTCGGGACCGAGTTCCAGGTGTGGGTTTCCAATGATGGCGGAGGCCACTGGACGAGCCTGAAGCTCGACATGCCGACCGCGCCGGTGCACGACATGAAAATCCAGGAGCGTGACGACGATCTCGTCGTCGGCACGCACGGACGCGGCATCTACATCCTCGACATCGCGCCGCTCGCCGGGATCACCCCTGAGGTGCTGGCTCAGGACGCTTATTTCTTCGTACCCGAAGCCGAGGTCCGCTGGATCGCCGCCGACCGGACCTCCTACTCGTCCTCGAACTTCGAGGGAGAAAGCGAGGAGCCTGGGGCGTCGCTCTACTACTACCTGCGCGAGGACGCGAGCGATGACGTCACGCTCACGGTCTACCAGGGCGCGATGCCCATCTCGGTCATCGAAGGCACGACGACCGCGGGAATCCACTCGGTCCAGTGGGACATGCAGAAGCGAATCGAGCGCTCCGAGGCCGAGCAAGATAGCCTGCGGGCGAACAGTGGCGGTCGCGGCGGACGGGGTGGTGGCCGCGGCGGACGGGGCGGACCCTCGGCCGCCGATCGGATACGTTACGCGTTCAGCGAAGCGGCGGCGGGAACGTACCGGGTCGTCCTGTCCGTGAATGGGCAGGAGTACGAGCGAACCGTGACGATCGTGAAGGACGCGTGGTGGAGGGATCGCCGCTAGACGTCCGCTAGACGTGTCTTGGCTGCGGCCCTACCAGGGGACACACGATGCCTGACCGCCCGATCCCGCTTCTGCTCCTGGCGCAGATTCGAAAGTCGTGGTTGCGACGCCGAGCGCCCATCTCATTGCTGGTATACTTGCTCGTTACGGCCTGCACGTACGGGCCTGAGGAGGAGCGAGCCACGATATCCCAAATCGTCAGGGTCGGCGACTCCTATCGGGCCCTGATCGTCATCCAGTACGAGCGCTTCCAACAGGCCACTGGCCTCACCGCGTTCCCGGACGGAGGAAAGGCGCGCGTGCTGGAGCGGAGAGCTCGGGTGTATCTGATCGACGCCTCGCAGTTCAGCGCCTCGATGCTGACCGAGCAGGCCGCCCCCGACAGTCTTTGGGAATCCTTCAGTATGTCTGTCCGCGGCCTCGTCGAAGACACCGTCTCCTATCTGTACCTGACCGGGTGTCCCCGGCGCGGCGAATGCCACCCCGAGCTGCGGAACTCCGCGAACCTACGGCTGTCGATGGACGGGAATGTTGAGGTCGTGGGCGAGATCCCGGGAGACGCGCGCCTGCCCGGGGTCATGCTGGCCCGGCGCGAGGGCGAGCAGCATTACGTGCGGTTCAGCACGAGCGGCAACACCGTCACAGCCCGTTTCGAAGAGGACGCGACCTTCGAGGCACGCTGGGAAGTGGCGTCGGATGGCTCGCTGCTACCTATAGGGTAGCTCAAGATGCGAGCCTTACTGACACGGCTTCCATGATGGGGAAACCAGGGGCCGCCGGGGGGAACCGACTTCACCCTTGAGACGAATCCGCCTTCCGATCGTAGGGGTCCTGGGCTCCGCCAGCTCATTTCACGAAGAGCGAGCTTCTGCTCTGGGCGTAGGGATTGCAGAGCTCGGGGCCCACCTTCTGACGGGAGGGGGGCAGGGGGTCATGGAGTCGGTGAGCCGCGCCTTCCACCGCACTCCGAATCGACAAGGGTTGGTGATCGGCGTAATTCCTTGCGGTGTCGTCGCAGGCCGACCCAAGGACGGCTACCCCAACGAATGGGTCGAGCTACCGATCCATACGCATCTACCTCTGAGCGGCAAACGGGGAACGGACCCGTTGTCGCGGAACCACATCAACGTCCTGAGCCCCCACGCGATCGTGGCGGTTCCGGGT
>JADFLD010000113.1 GCA_022564535.1 Gemmatimonadota bacterium | reverse complement strand
TGGTTGGCGAGGAGTGTCTCTTCGGGAAGGTGGATTCGGCGACGCGAAGCGTGGATCTGGGAGGCGGTTACGAGGCCCTCATCACCGACACGGTCGGCTTCATCAGGAAGCTGCCCCATCACCTGGTTGCCTCGTTTCGCTCCACGCTCGAGGAGGCCCAGGAGGCCGATGTCCTGCTGCACGTCATCGATGCCTCCCGCCCGGACTGGGAGGGACAGCGCGAGGTCGTGATCGAAGTTCTCGAGGATCTCGGGCTGGCGGAACGGGACGAGATCCTCGTCTTCAACAAGGTGGACCGGCTCACGCATGGGGAGGAGGAGGCGTTGCGTATGCGCATTCGAGCGCTCGAGCCGACTCCTGCGGTCTTCGTGTCCGCCCACGATGTCGAGACTCTGGGGGTCCTGCGCGACACGCTGCGTGCTCGGGCACAGAATCGATTTACGCGCGTTGTCGTCAGGATTCCCGTCGCGGATGGCCGGACGATCGCGGCGTTGTACAGGGAAGGGGAGGTGATTGAGCGCGTCGACGATCGCATGGAAGTTGCGCTCACGGTTCGGGTTCCGAGTGAGTTGCTTGGGCGTCTCGCCACGCGAGCCGGGATCACGATCGAGGAGGTCGTGTGACCGCTCCGTCGGTCACGATCGTCGGGCCGGGCCGGATGGGGCTCGCGCTCGGTGCTGCGCTCGTCCAGACCGAGGCGGTCGGAAGCCTCACCGTATACGGTCGGCGCCCTGAGCCCCCGGCGCATCCACTCTTCACGCAGGGCTCCGCGCGATACGTGTTTGGTGTCGAGCCCCTCGACCCGAGGACTTCGGCGCTTCTTCTCGCGGTTCCGGACTCCGTCGTGTCCGAGATGGCGGTCACGATCGCGGCGCAGGGACCCGCTCCGGTCCGATGCGCGGCATTCCACCTGTCCGGCGCCCTGTCGACCGACGTGCTGGGTCCTCTCCATTCGCAGGGATACTCGGTCGGTTCATTCCATCCGCTCCAGGGGGTGTCGCATGCTGTGAGCGCCGCAGACCGTATTCCTGGATCGTACGTGGCCGTAGTGGGTTCGCCTGAGGCGACGGCGGTGGCGAGAGACCTTATTGCCGGTCTCGGATGCCACATGATTTCTGTGCCTGAACGCAACCGGCCCCTCTACCATGCCGCGACGGTAATGGCGAGCAACTACATTCTTCCTCTCCTCGATCTGTCGGCACGGCTCATGGAGCAAGCCGGAGTTTCGAGTGAAGACGCTTTGCGGTCGCTCCTACCTCTAGTTCAGGGAACGCTCGCAAGCATCGAAGAGCGCGGAATCGGGTCGTCGATCCGTGGCCCGCTAGCGCGTGGGGACGTGGAGACGGTGGCGCTCCATCTCCGGGCGTTGGAACCGGAGGATCAGCGGCTCTACGCGTTGTTCGGGGCCGAGCTCCTCAGATTGGTAGGATCCGGGGTCGGGGAGGAAGCGCGGGCCCAGTTGGCTGAACTCTTTGGCCGATACGCCGACGTCGAGACCACAGCGACAGGACACTGAACATGCGGTTGTACGTCAACATCGATCATGTGGCGACGGTGCGGCAGGCGCGTCGTACGGATGAACCCGACCCCGTGCGGGCGGCTGTCTTCGCCGAGCTCGGTGGAGCGAACGGTATCACGGTCCATCTGCGGGAAGACCGTCGTCACATTCAGGACCGGGACGTCCGTCTTCTCATGGAGACGGTGCGCACCGGCGTCAACCTCGAACTCGCGGCGGCCTCCGAGATCCTCGATCTGGCGTGCGAGTTGACTCCCATGCAGGCGACGCTCGTGCCGGAGCAGCGTGAGGAAGTCACGACGGAGGGGGGGCTGGTGATGTCGGAGGGTGCGCAGTTGCAATCCACGGGGGGTGCGTTCGATCGTCTGAGGTCCGCTGGGATCAGAGTTGCGTTGTTCATCGATCCAGACGAAGACGCCGTTCGGGCCTGTGCCCAAATGGGCGTCGACGCCGTGGAGCTGCATACCGGGGAGTACGCCAATGCTGATTCTAGCGGGGAACGGCTTCACCAGTTGGCCCGCTTGGGACGTGCCGCGTCTTTGGCCCGGCATCTCGATCTGGCGGTGCACGCGGGCCACGGGCTCACCTACGAGAACGTGACGCCCGTGGCGGCGATCCCGGAGATCGAGGAGTTGAACATCGGTCACAGCGTCGTTGCGCGAGCCGTTTTCGTGGGTCTGGAGTCTGCGGTGCGTGACATGGCGGAGATCATCCGCCGGGCGCGTCGATGAAGCATTCGGGCAAGGCCCTCTTCGGAGTGGCCGTGACCCTATTCCTGCTCTGGTGGGTGCTGGCCGACGTACCCTTCGGTGAGGTGCTGGCCAACATTCGGCAGGGGAACTTCCTGCTCCTGCTCGCATCGGTATCCGTAGCGACCTTCGGCTTCTTCATCCGAGCGCTTCGTTGGAAGATTCTGCTCACTCCGGTTCGGGAAAACACCGCGCTCCGTTCGCGCTTCGCCGCCGTCTCCATCGGCTTCATGGCGAACAACATTCTCCCGGCACGGATGGGGGAGTTCGCGCGTGCCTATGCGTTCAGTCGACTGGAGCCCGTGACCGCGAGCGCGGCGTTCGGCACGCTGGTCGTGGAGCGCTTCATGGATGGCGTGATCTTGCTGCTCTTCCTGGTGGTCCCCGTACTCACGCCTGGCTTTCCGGCTGCGGACGCGCTCGCCCAGGGGAGTGGGCTGGTCATGTTCCGAGGGGCGATCGCGCTGGTTTTCTTGGTCCTTGCGGCTCTCATGCTCATGGCGCTCCTGCCGACGCTCTTCCTCACGCTTGCCCAGAGGATGGGGCGCTTGTTACCCAGCGCTGTGGCGCTCCGCCTCGTGGCGGCGCTTCGAGCCCTCCTCCAGGCGATGGCGATCATGAGGAATCCGAGGCTCTTGGCTCTTGGCTTCGCTTGGTCGCTCTTCTTCTGGACGTGGCACGCCGTGTCATTCTGGCTCGGAATGCTCGCGTTCGGCATCGATACGGGGTTCATGTCGGCGATCTTCACGGAAGCCGTCGTCGGCTTCGGTGTCGCCATTCCGTCGGCGCCGGGCTTCTTCGGGACGTTCCATTGGTCGGCGAACTTTGCGCTGACCACCGTATACGGGGTGGAGGAGACGAAGTCGTTGGCGTTCGCGTTCGCGTACCATTTCGGGGGTTGGATCCCGATTACGCTCATAGGCCTCGGCTACGCCTGGTCGCTCGGATTGTCCCTGGGGGACGTCGGCCACGCCGATGAGCAGCTCGACGACGGGTCATGAGGCACGCGGTCGTCATCGATGCGGCGGCCAAGGTGAACCTCTTCCTGCGCGTCCTTCACCGCAGGGATGACGGGTACCGGGAGGTCGAAACGCTCATGCAGTCGGTGTCCTTGGCCGATGAGGTTCGGGTTTCGATTGCGGACTCGGGTCCTTCGATCTCGCTGGCGGTGGACGGCCCCGACCTCGGTCCGCCGGAGGCTAACCTTGCGTTTCGGGCGGCCGCCCGACTGCGCGAGGTGACGGGCTTCGAGGACGCTGTCGACATTCGGCTCACGAAGCGGATTCCGGCCGGCGCGGGCTTGGGCGGCGGCTCATCGGACGCCGCCGCGGTGCTCAAGTGCCTCTCGGCCCTCACCGACTTCCACGACCACGACGTGCTCCTGGGGATCGCCCGCGACCTCGGCTCTGACGTATCCTTCTTCCTCGGCGAGACCCCAATCGCCCTGGGGCGAGGCCGGGGAGAGGTCCTGACTCCGCTGGCTCCGCTCCCGGAGGCTCACTTGGTGCTCGCCCTGCCGCCCGTGCAGGTATCGACGGTCGATGCATTCGAGGCTCTTTCCCCGGTCGACGGGATCACCCTGCGCGACGGCCCAAGGGAGTTGGATTTCGGCGCGGGGCTCGACTGGGAACGCGTGGCTGGGCTCGCGGAGAACGACTTCGAGGCGGCCGCGTCCGAGGGACACCCGGAGATTCGGTCGTCGCTGGAGGGCCTGCGTGCGGAGGGGGCGACGGTCGCGCTCCTCTCGGGAAGCGGAGGAGCGTCGTTCGGCCTCTTCCCCGACGCTGTCGATGCCGAAGACGCAGCGAGCGTGCTTACAGAGCGGTATCGCTGGCCGTTCCTGCCTGTCGTGACCTTGTCGGCTGTTCCTCGGCTCTCACGGGTGAACGAAGGGGCTTGAATAGCGCCGCTTCCTCCTCCGGCCCGTGGGCGTCGTGTGGCTTGCTGGATAGATTGAGCGGTTCAATTGCCCCGTGGTGTAACGGCAGCACAGGAGCCTTTGGAGCTTCTGGTCCTGGTTCGAATCCAGGCGGGGCAATCCGACCGACGTACGTTCCGAGGGAGGACGTCGGTTACGCCACCGGAATCGGTAGCTCGCGAACCCTCCTCCCGGTAAGCTGGAACAGCGCATTTGTGACGGCAGGCGCGATGGGCGGCACGCCGGGCTCGCCGACACCGCCCGGCCCATCGCCGCTGGGTACCAGAAGCACCTCGACCGTCGGCGCGTCCCGCTGAAGCACCATCGGATAGTCGTGGAAGTTGCTCTGCACGACACGACCTTTCTCGATGTTGATGCGACCGTGTAGTGCGGCCGTGAGCCCGAAGATGATCCCGCTCTCCATCTGGGCCTTCACGATGGCGGGGTTCACCACGACGCCACAGTCCACCGCGCACCACACGCGGTGCACGCGCGGGCGCCCGCCCTCCAGTGAGATTTCTGCGACCTGCGCGACGTAGGAGCCGAACGATTCCGCAACGGCGATTCCCCGTGCTCTCCCCTCGGGAAGGTCCGAACCCCAGTCTGACGCGCTTGCGACGGCATCCAGGACAGCCAGGTGTCGTGGGTGATGACCCAGCAGCGAGCGCCGGTACTCGTAAGGGTCGTGGCCGGACGCATGCGCCAGTTCGTCGATGAACGACTCGACCACGAACGCCGTGTGCGAGTGACCCACCGAGCGCCAAAAGCCGACCGGAATCGGAAGCTCGACCATCGCCGCGGACATCCGGAAGTTCGGGACCTTGTACGGCTGGTCCGAAGCCCCCTCCACCGAGGTCGGATCCACTCCCTTTCTCATGACCGTCCGGTCCCGAACGAAGTCGGGAAGCCATCCCGGCAGTATGCGTTTCAGAATCGACTGAGACGCGGTGGCGTGACGCCACACGGCGGGCATCCCCTCATCGTCCAGGAGCGCCGTGAGCTCGTGCAGGGACGCGGGGCGGTAGAAGTCGTGCTGCATGTCGTCTTCACGGGACCACATAACCCGCACGGGCCCGTCCACCAGACCTGCCAATTCCGCGGCTTCGGCCACGAAGTCCGTTTCGGCTCGCCGCCCGAAGCCGCCGCCGAGGAAGGTGGTGTGAACCACGGTGTGGTCGGCATCCACTCCGGCCGCCTTCGCCGCAACCTGCCGTGCGCCACCGCCGAGCATCGCGGGTGCGTTCTGGAACTGAGTCGGGGCCCAAACCGTGCACCGCCCGTTTTCGACGAGCGCGGTGCAGTTCATGGGCTCCATCGTCGCGTGCGCCAGATAGGGGAGTGAGTACGTGGCTCGGATCGGCGCGCTGCCGGTGGCTAACGCGGCCTCGACGTCACCGCGGTCCTCCACCACCCTGCCCCCCGACTGGATCGCGGACGCGAAGCGCCGTCGGATCTCGGCGTCGTTCAAGGAGACTCCTTCGCCCTCATCCCACTCGATGACGAGCGCGTCACGCCCTTTGCTCGCGGGCCAGTAGCCCTCGGCTACTACCGCCACGCCCATACTGAGCTCGACGACCTCATGCACTCCAGGCACGGCGAGCGCGGGCGCTGGATCGAACGATCGAAGAGAGCCACCGAATACGGGGCAGCGAGCCAGGAGCGCCACGCGGGCCTCGGGCGGGCCGGCATCGACGCCGAAGATCGCTTCGCCCGTCGTCTTCTGCGGGACGTCGAGTCGTGGCGGAGACGTGCCGATCAGTCGGAATTCAGAGGGATTCTTGAGGGGCACGGAGCGGGGGACATCGACCTTGGCGGCGGCCGCCGCGAGCTCGCCGTAGCCCAGTGTCGAGCCGCCCGGGTGGTGCGCCATCGCGTCGCGCATGACGATCTCGGAGGACGGCACGCCCCACTGCCGCGAGGCAGCTTCACGGAGCATCCAGCGTGCGACGGCACCGGCTTCCCGGAACGTCGTCCAAGCCTCGACGACGCTCGTGCTGCCGCCCGTAACCTGTATGCCGAGCGCCGGGCCGTATGCAGCGTGCGCCGGTGCGAACGCAAACCCGACCCGTTCCAACGGAACCTCGAGTTCCTCCGCGAGAAGCTGTGGAAGCGCCGTGGTCACGCCCTGACCCATCTCGGACTTCCCGACGACTACGGTGATCGACCCATCGGTCTCGATGCGGAGGAATGGGTTCGGGGCGAACGCCGCGTTGGTCGGTGGGGATGGCGGGCCCGACACCACTTTGTAGGTGACGCCGAGCGTGAGGCCGGCCCCCGCCACGCCCGCGATCTTCACGAACGTGCGGCGCGTCATCTTGTTTGGCGCAACCCCCTTGGCGTCGGATCTCTCGAGCGCGTCGCCGTGGACCCCGTCTGGGACGCCAGGGCGGCTCATGCGCCCCCCCGTGCTTCGCGGTCCGTGGCGAGCGTCTCGTCGCGGATCGTGGCCGCGCGATGAATCGCACGACGTATGGCGTTGTAGGTGCCGCAGCGGCAGACGTTGCCCGACATGGCATCGTCGATGGCCTCGTCCGAGGGATCTCCGCCCTTAGCCAGAAGGGCGGCCGCAGACATTATTTGGCCCGATTGGCAGTACCCGCACTGCGGTACCTGCT
>JADFLD010000112.1 GCA_022564535.1 Gemmatimonadota bacterium | reverse complement strand
GCTCGTGCTCTCGACCTCTCCCGTCTCGCTGATGAGAAAGTAGACGTAGGTGGTGCCCCCGACCCCGGCGCCCCTGAGAAGCGGCGGGTACGCCCGTTCCATGGCCTCGATGACCTCCCGCCGATTCTTGATGGAGGGCGCGACCGTGAACGGCGTAAACGCCGGTCCGGCAGCGAGTTCTTCCAGGAGCTCTTCCCGGGCCGTCGACGCCGGCGGCTCTTGTATCGAAGCGTCGGGTGTCACGGGTTCCGATGGGTCCGTAATCTCGGGCATGAACGGACTCTCGACGCCACACGCCTGCACCCCGATGACGATGGCGAGGAGGGTTAGCAGACCTGCGCGAAGCGGTGTCCAGGGTGATTTTCTCGCAGTCATGACGACAATCCTCCGCTCGAGTGACAGAGACCGCTCCGTGAACGCCGCCAGCCCGAGTGAGACGCCTGAGGCCTTCGCCGCGACCGAAAGCAGGCTGTTTCCGTACTGCTCGCAGTCGGGTTCCCGACGCAACACACGACGATCGCAATCCATCTCCATCGCCATGCGCAGTCGACGAAGCTGCCACCAGGTGGCCGGATTCCAGGGCGTGACCACAACGAAGAAAAGGGCCGCGGCGAGAAGGCGTGCATCACCTCCGCGCAGGTGCTCCTCTTCATGGAGGACGACCAGTCTCAACTGAGAGTCGGGCAACGACAGCGCCCATCGCGGAAGAACGATCCAGGGCCGCAGAACACCGGCAACGGCCGGCCCTCGATCGGGGGACAGATACACGTCCCGATCGTACAGCCATAGATGCTCCCAACCCGACCTTTCCCTCCGCAGACGCCCCTGCATGCTGACGAGCCATGCCAACATGCCGACGCTGAGCAATCCCCACGCGATCGCCAGCACGCCGTCCAACGCTCCGGGCTCGATGCCCGCCGGGTTCAGCGCGAGGGCCCTCGGGAGCAACTCGAGCACAGGCCCTATACTGACCGCCCGCGTGAGTACATCGGAAGCACCGCCGGGAACGAGAACGGGGCCGAACAGCAGAGCAGAGCTCGCGGCCATCGCTCCGAGCCAAATCCAACGGGTGGGGACACCCAGACGCCGAAGCCCTTCTTCGGCGGCCCAGGCGGCGCCGGAGGCGAGAAGTGACACCGCGCAGAGGAAGGTCAGCACCGCCGCGATCATCGCTCACGCTCCTCGAGGCGCTCCGCGAGTAGGTCCCTCATGCGTCGCAGCTCGTCGTCGGTCAGATCGTCGTGCTCGACGAGCCTCGTGAGCAGGAGCTCCGGGGATCCCGAAAAGAGTCTCTTCGTGAGCCGACGGAGCGCGCTGTCCCCAGCCTCCATCCGCTCGACCAGCGGACGGTATCGATGCGCGCGTCCTTCCGCCGTGTGTCCCGCGTACCCCTTGTCCTCGAGGATCCGCAGAATGGTCAGGACCGTCGTGTACGCTAGCTGGTCGTCCAACGCATTCTGGACCTCGGCCACCGTGGACGGTCCGAGATCCCACAGGACCGTGATGACGTCGAGCTCGCGCGCCGTAAACCGGATGTTCATCGATCCTCCACTAAAGACTTAGTAGATAGTGTCGGGGGGCGGCCCCGATGTCAACTAAATCCTTAGTACAGTGCGCGAGACAGGCTCCTCACGACCAGCGCAGACGCAACCCGTGAACCGAAACGACCGTCGAACCGTAGTACCGTATGGACCGAAGAGCCTGACGTAGGAGGTGCGCCGTGGCTCAATGCAAGGGAAAGACGAAGAAGGGTGATCGCTGCAAGCGAGACGCGGCGGATGCAGCCGGGTTCTGCGCCATCCACCAAGACCAGGAGATCCGCGAGCGCCCCATGCGCACCGGCGAGTGGGACACCGACGCGATCATGAAAGCCGTCATCGGATTCGCCGTCGTGGGAGTGATCATCCTGCTCCGATTCCGCAGGTAGCAGCCCCTGGGGGCACCCTGGGCATGACCCGGCTCGCGGGGCCGAGGCAGGGGAGCCTCCATGCGAATCAGAAGTGCTCGGGGCCCAGATCGAAGCGCCGGCTGCGAAAGACGTCCCGTGTAAAGAACCCCGCCCGAAGGCTGTTGAGCTCGAATGTTACCCTGAAGATCGGGCTGCCGCCCGTCGACCCGACCGGAAACGCGATGTCCGTTCTCCAGATATTTCGACTGCCTGAGGGAAGGCCGATCCTGAGGCCGAAGCCCAGCGCGGCCTGCCATCCCGAATCGACCCCGTAGGGCACGTCACCGGCCCACACCCGTCCGAGATCCGCGAATGCGGTCAGCCCCAGATCGGCGGCACCGGCGCGGGGCCAGGGAAACGCGATCCGGTCCTCGACGACGAAGCGCGCCATTCGGCCGCCCGGAAAGCGATCTTCGACCAGCGAACGCACCCCCTCCCGACCGCCCAAGCTGAGCTGGTAGGGAAGCGTCGAAGTCCATCCGCCGGCCACGGAGGCGCGGAGAAAAAGCGTGTGGCCCTCCAAGCCGTCGCTGCGAAGGTAGGCCACGACATCGGCATCCGCCAAGACGTCCCGCCAGTTTCCACCTTCCCGTCGAGACTCGACCGTCGCGGCGCCGTGGAGGAGCGACGACCCGACCGACACGCCGAAGTCCGCATGCACGCGTCCGAATAGATCCTCGGTCCCGGAGACGCCTGTCGGCGTCAGAATCGCGAACCCTCTGCCGACGGTGACGCCGGTGTAGAACCCCAATCCCACCAGCGTACGCTCGCGAACACCGTCGAGCCCTTCGTATGACTCGTACCGATACCGTCGGGTGCCGAGGTGCAGCGCCACACGCGTCGACGCCGACTCCCGTAGCTGATCGGCCAGACGAGACGGAAGGGCACCGGGAAAGTCTTGGAGGTCTTCGAAGTCGCTGGTGACTTGGGGCGTACCCTGAAAACGGACGACGTCTCGCGTAACCGAAAGCCCCACGATGATCGCCCGGCGAGGCTCACCGAAACGCTGAGCCGCGGAAAGCTCGGCGACTTCCCGATAGGCCGGCACCAGTACCTGGTTGAAGGGCTGCCCCGCACCGTCCGCGGAGTACGAGAAGAAGTTCGTCCCTCGACGGAACCCCTGGCGGACAGAAAATCTCCCCGTTTCCCCGATGAACGGATATCGGACGAACTGGTCGAAGTACGTTCCAGGCCGCGTTCGACCCAACGCGATGCTCGCGTCGGTCCGGCCGAAGAAACGCGGGGTGGCGAGGCTGATACCCTGCGTCCTGACCTCCCGCCGCTCTCTGTGCGTGAACTCGGCGAAGATGCCCTGGCCCAGAAAATTCTGTTCGGTCACTTCGATTTTTTCTAGGTTCAACCCTTCATCGTAGGTGAGGCCCAGGTCGAACTGCGTGGACCACTCGTCCCGGGTCGTTACCAAGACGCGCCGCCCTCCGCTTCCATCGTCTTCGTGTGTGATTCTGGCCTGCGCGAGAAACCCGTACAGATCGAGAAGCCGCTCCGACTCGGACACCAGGAAGGGATCGAAACAGTCGCCTTCCGAAAAGAGGAGCTCGCGCCGGATGAATGAGGCGGCTGTGCGCACGTGGAGAACGTTTAGCGTTCGATAGGTCCAGGCCAATGCCCCCACACCGGTCGACTCTGGATCGAAGACGGAACGCCGGTCGATTTCGATTGCCGACACCACGCCCTCGGGACAGACCGCTCCGTCGCCGGTTCCGACGGGTTCCTGAGTCGCGGCAGGAGACATCGGCGCGATGCCGATCCCCACGGCCGTGGCCACCAAGCAGGAACGTCCCAGAACGCGAAGTCGAGCGGGCACTCCACACGTGTTCGATCGATCGCTACGGATGCTTCCCTCCAAATCGCCAAAGCCCGTACTACCTGGTTTGGCATACCGATTTGGGCCTCCCAAGTTGCGGCGCCCTTCACGGACGGCCCACGCGGACTGCGGGGGCAGGGAGAAAGGCGTGGTCGCCTGTCGATCTACCCGACCGGGATCAACCCCTCGCGAGAAGCCGTACTGGACAGGAAGGGAATCCAGTTGCGTACTGACAGGCGCGCCGCCTCGTCGGTCACATCGACCTGCAAGCCGATGAAGCGATGCGCGATGAAGAGCGTCGGGAGTCGGATCACTCCCTGCGGGAGTATCTGCTCGGGGCCACGCACCGGAAGGAAGCGAGCCCCGCCGGAGCCGAACGGCACATCGACGTGATGGGATTCCCCTCTGAGGACGTGGCCTTCGACGGTGCGGTAGTAATGACTCTTCAGAGGTGCCGCCGCCTCCTTCAAGTCGCGGACGGCAGAGGGATTGTCCGCTCGAAAGTCGAACGCCACCTCGACCCTGAGCCGATCGATATTCACCGGAGCGAACTCCCGACCGGCGCGCAACCCGCGCAGGAACTGGGGGATCTCTTGGTCCTTGTTCGGCAGTAGCGCCGTGATCCTACCGGAGTCGCCGGCCTCCGGATCGGGATTGGCGCCCAGATAGGACGCGAGCGACTCCCTGGCGTCCGGGACCCCCTTGCGTTCCATCCGTTGGAACTTGAGCGCCGCGAGAACGATGACCGGGCAGCCCTGCAGGCGCAGTCCGACCAACTCCCAAAAATGGTCCTCCTCGAGGCGCCCGAGATAGATCGACTCCGGGTCCGGAATGAAGGAGTACCCGTCCCGGACGCGGTCCAGGTGGTCTTGCACGTGGGCGAAGTGTGGGTGCTTCATGTGTTTCGTCTCAAGGACTCCGGGGCACACACGCTATAGTCCCACCCGCCCATTGGACAGGTGTCGGCAAGCGGTAGCGGCCAGGAAACCATCGCCGCGGGTTGCCGCGGCGGCCAACCTGGCATCTGTTGTCGACCCATCGTTCTTCTTTCAACCGTCCTCTAGTGACTCTCGAACTCGTTGGCCGGGCGAATCGCCACGGCGATCGCACGGCGTTGCTCGCGTCCGAGGGCGTTTTTTCCTATGACGCCCTGCTCGAGGCTTCCGAGTGGGTCGCGACACGGCTCCTCGCCGGACGTGACGACCTGGAAGGGGCTCGGATCTGCGTCCTGGTGCCGCCGGGTTGGGAGTACACCGCAATACAGTGGGGCGTTTGGCGGGCCGGCGGCCTCGGTGTGCCCCTGGCCACCTCGCACCCACCCGCGGAAGTGGAAAGGGTCCTGGACGACGCCCGGCCGGAAGTCGTGGTAGCGCACCCTTCGCTTGTGGGTCGAGTGGACACGCTCGCACGTGAGCGGCTCCTGTCGGTACTGCAGACGCCCGCCTTGCTGCGGCCCGGCCCGACCGCCGAGCTGCCGGACGTGGACGCCGACGCAGCGGCGCTCATGCTCTACACGTCCGGTACGACGGGACCGCCGAAGGGCGTGGTGTTGACGCACGCCAACCTCCGGGCGCAGGTCGAGTCTCTGACCGAGGCGTGGGGCTGGTCGCAAGACGACCACGTGCTGCTTCACCTGCCGCTCCATCACGTGCACGGCATCGTCAACATCCTGACGTCGGCCCTGTGGAATGGCGCCACTTGCGAAATCATGCCGAGATTCAGAGCGGTGGACGTGTGGGAACGGCTCGCCCGCAATGAGGTCACGCTCTACATGGCGGTGCCCACCGTTTACCACCGACTCATCGAAGCCTGGGAGTCCGCCGACCCCGGGACGCGCAACGCCTGGGCAGAAGGCGCGCGCGCGTGCCGGCTCATGGTGTCGGGGTCAGCGGCCCTGCCCGTGCAGACGCTGGAGCGTTGGGAGCGGATCACGGGTCACCGCCTTCTCGAACGCTACGGGATGACCGAGATAGGCATGGCACTCTCGAACCCCCTGCAGGGTGAGCGGAGACCCGGCCACGTCGGCGCGCCCCTGCCGGGCGTCGAGGTTCGGTTGGTGGATGAAAGTGGTGCGATGGTGTCCGTCGGGAGCATGGGCGAAATCCAGGTACGCGGCGCTGCGGTGTTCGGGGAGTACTGGCGACGTCCGGCCGAGACGGCCGAATCGTTTACCGACGGTGGGTGGTTCCGGACCGGTGACCAAGCTGTCATCGAATCCGGCTCCTACAGGATCATGGGACGCTCGAACATCGACATCCTCAAGACCGGCGGCGAGAAGATTTCCGCGCTCGAAATCGAGGACGTGCTCCGCGCTCACGGCGGAGTCTCGGACTGCGCCGTCGTCGGTGTCGCCGACGTCGACTGGGGAGACCGCGTCTGTGCGGCGGTGGTGCCGAGGCCGAAGTCCGAGGTGACCCCCGAGGAGTTGCGGGCATTTGCCAAAGCGAGACTCGCGCCGTACAAGGTTCCCAAGGACATTCTGCTCGTAGAGGATCTTCCCCGAAACGCCATGGGCAAGGTCACCAAATCGGCGGTCCAGAATCTTTTTGACTCGGAAGAAGACGAATGATCCAAGCCATCCTGGCGAATCTGCGCGAGTACTGGATGGTCCATACGCTGCTCGCGATCTACACGGTCGTGTTGGCCCACCACGCCTGGACCGGAAACCGAAAGACCAAGGGCCTCTCCGACTACTACGTCGGGGGGCGAAACATGGGCGGATGGGTCATCGGGCTGTCCTTCTTCGCCACCTATGCCAGCACCAACTCCTTCGTCGGGTTCGCCGGAAAAACGTACGACTGGGGTCTGCCGTGGCTGCTGTTCATTCCCCTGGCGGTCTTCTTCTGCCTCTTCTCGTGGATCGTCGTGGCGCCGCGTTTGCGCAGCTTCACGGCCGCGATGGACTCGCTGACCATCCCGGACTTCATCGGCTTTCGCTACGGGAGCAAACCCGCTCGCGTGTTCGCGGCCTTGATCGTGATCGTCGCGTCGCTGTTCTACATGACCGCGGTCTTCAAGGGCATCGGGAATCTCATCGAGACGTT
>JADFLD010000111.1 GCA_022564535.1 Gemmatimonadota bacterium | reverse complement strand
GCCGCCGCGGCGGGCGTCGAGCGGATCGGCATTGATGACATCGTCGAGGAGAGCCGGAAACACAGCGAACAGCGCGCTGACGCCGCCGCCGATGCCCGGGCGATGGTCGATCGGGCACTGGCCGACCTACGCGGCCAGCTGGCCGACAAGGCGCTATCGCCGATGTTGGTGGCGATACAGCGGAAGTACCAGGAAACCACCCGAATTGCGCTCGAGCGTTTGTTCCGCAAGGACCTGTCAACGTTGAGCCAGGATGACCGCGAGGTGGTGGCCCGTTGGGCTCAGGTATTGGCGCGGCGGCTTGCCCACGTGCCGCTCGTGGGGATGCGGGCGATCGTTCGCGACAAGGGTCTGGACGTCGCCGAGACGTTTTTCGCTGATGTCGACGAGTTCCTCGGGGCCGAGTTCCAGCATAAGCTGGCGGCCGAAGACGGCCCCCGGTTGCCGTCCGGAGAAAGTGACGCGGAGCTCGATGCCGAACGAGGGACGCTGTGAAGATCCGCATCGGCTCACGTGGCTCCGCCCTGGCGCTCGCGCAGACGAACGGCGTGGCTCGGACCCTCGCTGATCTGGGACACACCACCGAAATCATCATCGTCGAGACGACCGGCGATCGCGACCAAGATCGAGATGACGATGAGGCGACCCTGGACAGTCTTGAACATGTAAGCCGTGGGTTTAACGAAAAAACGGCCCCGTGGGGCCAAAATGACCGGACAAGCCGGATCCGTGTACAACAGCCTGTAAAGCTGCCGTACCCCTTCAGGTGTGTCAATCGGAAACCGGACGCGCGTAGAGGTTCCATGAAACTCCGGCCGGGTGTCACAATCGGTGGGCGGTTCGGGTTCGAATCTTCGAGCCGGCGACGCCGGACGGCACCTACATGGTGCGCCTCAGCACGGCGTGTACCCGTGCGAGAAATCGGTCTGCGTCGACCGACTTCTCGACATAGTCGTCGGCGCCCGCTTCGAGCAACTCTGCCTCGAGTACATCGCTGCCGGTGGCGGTTCGAATCAGCACCGGGATCGCCGCGGTGTCCACCGAACCCCGGATCTGGTCCAGCACCTGCCGGCCGTCCAGACCGGGCATCGCCAGATCGAGAACGATGAGCTTGAAGCTCTGATCGGCCTTCAGAAGGTCGAGGGCTTCGTGACCCCCTACCGCCTCCTCGACCTCGTAGCCGTCCTGCTCCAGCAGTGACCTCATGAGCTGACGCGCGTCGTCGTCGTCGTCTACGAGCAGAATCCGAGGAGGGCCCGCTGCCGCATCTCCCTCCAGGGTGTCGAGCGTTTGGCCCAAGACGCGCTCGACCTCGTCCAGCGTCGTCTTGGCCAGAGTAACCCACTCGAGCCCAACCTCATGGAGGGTGCGCATACCCCCCTGGGTGGCGATGCGCATGAGCGTACTCCACCCCTTGCGCTGTTCGATGGCCTGTTGGAGCCGCGGACTTCCCACCAGCACCTCGTTGACAGGCAGGCGTCCCCGGTATCCAGTGAAGCCGCACTCGGTGCAGCCAACCGCCCGCACGACCGGCTCCGTACCGTGACGCTCCGTGAGACGCTGCTCTTCCGGCGTGAGTTGACCCCGCACGGGCTCGGCGCACGCGGGGCAGACTCGACGCAGCAGCCGTTGGGCGATCGCGCCGCGCAGTACTTGCGCAATCGTACTGTACTGGAGTCCCAGGTCCGCGAGGCGCGCTATGGAGGAGACGGCGTCGTTCGCGTGTACGGTGGTCAGTACGAGGTGGCCGGTCATCGCCGCCTGAGCGGCCGTCACCGCCGTCTCCTTGTCCCGAATCTCACCCACGAGGATGACGTCCGGATCCTGTCGCAACATGGCCCGAAGCGCGCCCGCGAACGTCATCCCCTGTTTCACATGAACTTGCGTCTGCGTGATCCCCGGGAGCTCATATTCGATGGGATCTTCGACGGTCATGATGTTGACCTTGCCGTCCGCGAGCTCCCTGAGGGCGCCATACAGAGTCGTCGTTTTTCCCGACCCCGTCGGCCCGGTCACTATCACTACGCCGTCACGGTACTGCAGAAGAGTACGGAGGCGTTCCAATTCCGGCTTCGGGATTTCGAGATCGTCGAGAGAGAGCGAACTGCTCGAGTCGAGCACCCGGATGACGCACTTCTCCGCCCCACCCGCCGGGATCGTGGAGATCCGAAGATCGTACCCCCGGTTCTGCACCATGACGCGTGCCTTGCCATCCTGCGGCCGAAGGCGATCCGCAATGTCGAGCTTCCCGAGGACCTTGATCCGGGAGATGATCCGGTTGAGGGCCGACATCGGCAGGTCCATGTGCTTGCGCAGCACGCCATCGACACGGTAGCGGACTGCTCCGAGCTTTCGGCCCGGCTCGATGTGGATGTCGCTGGCGCCCTGATTGATCGCATCGCGGATGATGAGGTTGGTGAGCTTCACCACCGGTGCGGCCGCGATCTCGTCCTCGCTGATCGACTCCGGACCGATCTCCTCTACCAGCAGAACCGCGTCCTCGCTCACGTCGTCGGCGAGGCCCCCAAGCAGCGCATCGACTGCCTTTTCCGGCGTGAAGCGCTCGTCCAGCGCCTCCTGGATCGCGCTGGGAGAAGCGACCTCAAAACGCGGAGTCCT
The DNA here is from genome assembly GCA_022564535.1 of Gemmatimonadota bacterium. Next base: position 4,211 of record JADFLD010000111.1, on the reverse strand, counting down.
GCCCGTACTGAACCCGAGTGCGCGTTCCGCCTCCACATTGGTCGGGTCGCACGTGGCGACTACGAAGTACCGGTCGTCTTCGAAGAGCGGGAAAACTTGGTGTTTCCGCGCCATCGTCTCGGGAATGAGCAACGCCGCATTCGGGTCGGCCTTTGACATGTCGGCGACGCCAAGACGAAAGTACTCGGCGACGAGCGTGGACATGTCCGAGTCGGAGAGGCTGTAGGCCTTCATGACGCCACTCCAGGCCTCAGCGGCGCCGGTGCTCGCAGGAATCTCGGGACGGTCCTTGTCCCCGTGTCCCGCGCGCTCGGCAATACGTACGAGCCAGTGCACCGCACCGCCCCCATTTCCGCCGCTCATTCGCCCCTCAGAGTCATGGCCCGTTTGCCACGCTTTTCCAGATACATGGCCGCGTCGGCCTGGCTCACCATGTCGTCGAGGCGAAGGCCGGGGTCGTCGTCTTGGTGGGCCATGCCGATGCTCACAGAAAGCTGGTAGGGCTCCGGGCTCGACTCGTTGAAATCCGCCACATGCTCGCGAAGGCGGGCGACGAGAAGCTCGGCACTTTCGTCTGCCGCCTCGAGGGCGAGAACCCCGAACTCGTCGCCTCCGAGCCGAGCGATGATGTCAGAACGGCGGAAGGCCGCCCGCAGGATGTCGGCAACCTTGATCAGCGCGCGATCGCCGACGTGATGGCCGAGGGAATCGTTGATGGTCTTGAAACGATCGAGGTCGATGTACACCATCGTCACGCCTCGTCCCGACCGACGAGCGAGCGTGAGATATCGCTCCCCCAGACTCGCGAATCCCCTCCGGTTGTACAGGCCTGTGAGATCGTCGATCAGAGACAGGCTGCGAAGCGCGGAGAAGAGGCGATGTCGCTCGATCGCGTGACGTACGGAGCGCACAAGCATCGCCGACCCGACCTCGTTTTTCACGAGATAGTCCTGGGATCCGGCCTGGATTGTGGAGACTGCGGCATTCTCGTCCACCTCGTCCGCGATCACGATGATCGGTACGTCAGGAGCGAACGCGTAGGCGCGGTCGAAGGTGACCATGCCTTGGCTGTCCTCGAGTCCGAGCGAGAGCAGCAGCACGTCGATCCCCCCTTGCGTGAGCCGGGCGAGCGCTTGGCTCAGCTCACTGACCCACTCGAACTCCAGCGCCCCAGAATGCTCTGCTCTCAGCCCTTCTTGCAGCTGGTCGATGTAGTCCTCGTCGGAGTCGACCAGCAGAATCTTGATGGGCCGGTGCTGCAAAGAGGGACACTCCCTGAAAAGGCCATCACATAAGAACTGATTTGAAGGGGCGCCACACCTCACCGCGCGCTCTGACGCCGGGGAAAAGGTAACGCTCGACACCACCGAATGACCACAGGAACGTGAAAAAAGCGGACCCGATGGCTCGGGCCCGCCCCCTTCCTCGACAGCCTGCTAGCGGACGCGACCCAGGAGGATCTCCTCGAAGAAGGCGACGACGCGCTCATCGCCCGACTGGGCGAGCCAGAACATCGCGGTGCGGCGGGTTCCCGCCTGCTCACCGCTTCTCGCAACCTCGATCAAGATCGGAACGGATTCCCGAGGTGCTCGTTGAGACAGCGCAAAAATCGCACTGTTTCGAATCTCCTGACCTTCGTCGACGTCGAGTGCGACATCCGCCAACCCTTGGGTCGCCGCCGTCGCAGCTTCCTGCCCTAGCCAGAACAGCGTGTTCGTCCTCACACCCTGCTCGAGCGTGCGATCCCTGGCCATGTCGAGAAGTTCCTGCCACGTGTCGTCGACGTCCGCGAGCGTCGCTGGCAGGATCGCCTCCTTTGCCCCGTGGTCGGTCGCTCCGGAATAAGCGAGGGAGAGGAGGAACTCTACGGCTTGGCCGGGCGTGACTTCCCCGAAGTCCCGCGCACCGCGGTGCCGATCGTCGGGAGTGCGCACGATCTCGACGTCACGCACGAGACCCCGGCGGACATCGAGCTCCACCTCCACGAAACCGACCCGACAGTCCCGGGCCCCGTCGTCGTAGCTCCGAGACCTCCACGAGACGTGGCGCTGTGCCACGCGAATCCCATCGTCACAAATCTCGACGTCCTGTCGGGTCGCATAGGAGAAGCGCACGAAACCATCCGCGACCTCCGCCACCTGCCGAGCGAGCTGACCTGAAACACCGATCGGGGCGGCTCCCAACACAGTCGCGGTCAGAACCGCGAGCTGAGCGAGCCGCCTCATCCTCGAATGATCGTCAGGAGAAACTCGGCGACGCGCGGATCATTGCTCTGCCCGAGCCAGAAGAGCGCACGGCGCTTGAGCTCGCTGTCTGGCTCGCTCCGCGCCACTTCCATCAGGAAGTCGATCGCTGCCCCGTCACTCGCCTGCGACGCCACGAAGATGACCTGTAGCTTCATCTCCACGTCGTCGAGTGTATGGTAGAGGTCCTGTAGCTCCGCGGCCTGCAAGCCCCCCATCTGCCCGACCCAGAAGAGCGCGTTCTTGCGGATCTCGACGGACTCTCGCCGATCCCCGACACGTTCGAGCAGCCATCTCATGCCCTCGGCACTCGGCGACTGGGCGATCCCGAAAAGCACGCGCTCCTTCAGCTCTTCGTCTTCCAAGCGGGAATAGAGCTCGATCAGGTATGTCGCCCCCCCTGCGTCGGGGTTCTGGCTGATCCAGAAAATCGCATTGGCGCGAAGCTCGTTCGCGATGTCCGTTCGCTCCGCATATCTCTTCAGAATCTCGATGGCACGCCGGTCGTCTGAACGCTGCGAGATGGCGAAGATCGCCCGCTCCTGAATCTCTGGATCTTCACTCTCGGTGAGGATCGACTCCAAGGCATCGAGCGCCTCGGGCGTTCGAACCTGATGGAGCCAGAAGATCGCCTGCTCCCGCACCTCGGAATCCGGATCGGGGTCGCGGTGTGCCAAGTCGAGCAGGATGTCGACAGACTCACTGGTCATTTTCTGCGAGATGAGGAAAACCGCCCGCCGACGCAGTTCCACCGAACACTCGTCACGGCTCCGAAGCACCTCCTGGAGAATCGGAACCGCTTGCTCTGCGTTCATGTTCAGGAGCGCGCTCAGGGCGGCGAGCCGAACCTCCTGATCTCGGTCGCATGGGCCCGCGGCCTGCCGCACGATCGACGCTGCGGCATCCGCATCCCCGCGACGCGCCAGTTGCGCCTCCACCCTGACGAGTAAGGCGTTCGCGTCGCTCCGCGTGCTCGCGCCGGGGTAGTCCGCATCCTGCTCCGCGAGAAGCTCTGCGGCCTCACGCAGGCGGCGGGCCCCACCCTCTCGGTAGAGTGCAAACGCCTGCCAATAGTACGAGTCCGCTACGTACCCGGACCGAGGATACCGAGAGCGGATCTCCTCGAAGCGCTCGGCAGCCTCATTAAAGCGGCGTCGATTGAGGGCCTCGCGGGCCGCCTGATACGTGCGGCTCGCCGGGTCCTCCTGAAGCCAACCATCCCGGGGGGACGTGTCGAACGAGCCTCCCCGGTTGGCCGTGCGCTCGACCCGTGCCTCAAACTGCCGTTCCCGTGGCTGACTCTGGGCGGCCACCGACACTGAAGACACACCTGCGGCCATCATCGCGACCACCCCCACCCCCAGCACTCTATTCGTCCAACGCATCGTCCGGCCTCCTCGGCTGCTTGACGCTGTGATCTTCTTGGCAATCATGTTCCCGCAAGTCCTACCTGAAACGCCGCCCGAATTCGTGGTAGCACCGCTCCGTCGTTCAGGCTCTGCAGCAAGAGGTCCAGCTCGATCCGAGCCCGCCCCTCGTCCATCGATCCCGTCTCGGCAACACCGACGATCTGCGCGAGCACGAGCTCCAAGTCGAGCAGGAGGTCGTTCATCCGCGGCGTGGCATCGTCTTGAGCGTCCATGAGCAGGCGAGTCTGCGAAAGCAGGCCACGCGCCCACCGGGCGGTCGTCGGATCGATGCGCCCGGTGCGTGCATCGGCCCGTACCATGGTCAGAAGCGACTCCGTACGGCGCATGTGGTCCTGCGCGGCAAACGCCATCGACGTCGGAGTCATCTGCATCGTGGCGATGGGGGCCGCCCTCTCCCCGCCTTCAGGCGCCGTCATTCTCCCGAGCCCGACGCCGACCAAGAGGACCGCCGCCGCGGCTGCCGCCCAGCCTACGGCTCCTCTCGCCGTGAACGCCCGACATCGCCGGGCGATCGAGATATCGAGCACTTCGGACTGGG
>JADFLD010000110.1 GCA_022564535.1 Gemmatimonadota bacterium | reverse complement strand
CTGGTCGAGGATTTCGCCGACTTTGCGGGACGGCATGGGCGTTTTCCCGTCTCGCATCGAGCTGAGGCGCGCGAGGTGCTCGAGCCCGGTCATGAAGCCACGTACCGACGATACGGCCTCCGGATCGTTGTTCAAGAGGCGCCGAGACCGCGTTCCGATATTGAGTAAGAGCCCCTCGGTGAAGTCCGGAAGAGGGTCCTCCAAGCCGACTGCGTTGAGCACGCCCAGGACTTCATCGGTATCCATCTCGCGGGGCCCACCCTGCCATACCCACACCGCGTGTTCGACGGCGTGCAGGGAGTCCCACGCGAGTTGCCGCCCCCGATTCTGCAACCGGCGACGCTCGAAGAACCATTCGACTACGGCAACTGTAATCACGATTCCAACCATCTCGGTGCCGAGATTGACGAATAGCTGGCCCCTCGGTGTGTCCATTCCGAACCAGAACGCCAGCCAGATGATCACAGCTGAGAAGGTGAGGAAGCCTGCGGTTACGAGCGCACGGATCATGGGGGTCACCTCCTCGTGACGAACAAGGGCTGCGTCCACGCGACGCCACCCCGAGAGTCACGGACTCTGGCGCGGACGTAACCCACGTCGCGCGTGAGGTCGAAGACGGCCGGGTTCTCGACCGTCGTAGCGAGAACGCGTCCGGCCGAGCCGATGAAGGTGGTTTCGTACTTGAAGTCGCGGTCGACGCGGATATGAACCTCGAGTCGCGTCGGCGTTACCACCAGGTCATCGAGCTCCACGCCGGTACTGGCGTAGAAGTGTCCGGCTTCGAGTGCGGTCATCAGCGCGGCTGGCTCGAGGGCAGGGGCTCGAATGGAGACCCACCCTCGGCCGGGGTTCGCCCGATCCACGGAAAACTCGCCCTGGAAGTGATGCGCATCGTCCACCGCGATGCCGTATATGGTCTTTCCCCCGGTGAGGAGCAGGTCCCAGATCGCTTCGAGTCCGGGAGCGCCGCCGCCTCCCTCGTTGTGGACGGTCGGATGGCCGTTCCAGATCTCCAGCAGCCTGTCTCCCTCGAGCTGGCGAAGCTCCTCCACGCCGAACGACCACCGAAAATTTGGGTGGTTGATGTGCGGTACGCCGTCGACTTGGCGGATGGCATCGACGTTGGCCTGAAGGGTGGCCACGAGTGACTCGGCGGTCCGGGCCTCGACCACGTGTGGAAGGTTCAGGCCGTTCACGTGGACCGGGGTGTCTCCGAAGCTCGACGTGAGCTCTTCGCCGGGGATCAGCAGGAAGGTCGAGTCCGTCAGGTGGTCGAGCGTCGACGGATCGGTGAGAACGTTGTGGTCGGACAGGACCAGGAAGTCGTAGCCATGGTCCTTGTACCATTGAGCGACGTACTCGGGTGACGAGTCACCGTCGCTCTCCGTCGTGTGCGCGTGCGTGTTTCCCTTGTACCAGGTACCGGTCCACTGCGGAACCTCGAAGCGCGCGGTGGGCGCGTCGGTACAACCGAAGAGCGTCGCCGCGAGAAGCGCAGGGGCGTAGCGGCCCGGCGAGAGACGATTCACCGAGGGATCGTGTCCGGCACCGGACGTAGCGTATCCGTTGCGGTCACCGACGTATCGGGAAGGTCGACGCGTGTGGAGTCGGTGCTCTCTTCGGTGGCCTCCGGGACCGGGTCGGTCGGCGCAGCCGAGGGAAGCATGATCGCGTGGCGCGGGTCGACGAACGCCGCGACCGAGTAGCGGAACATGGCCCGGTCGCTCAACCAGCTGATATCCGCGGCGAGGTCGTCCGGGCGCGTGAAGGCGTCTTCCCCGAGCAGTTCTTCGGGGCGGAGCAGATGCTCGATGATGTGCAGCCCGATCGACTCGTCGGCAGGCATCGTCAGCTCCAACACGACATCACCGTCCGGCTCCCCCCAGTGCTCTGCCCACTGCAGGCCTTCGGGATCGTCGATCGCGATCCCGTTCAGCGACACGAGACGCGTACTCCCTTGCGCGTCGTACTCGAAGCGAAGCATCTCGGCACCGATTCGCGAGCGTACATGCAGAACGACGTACCGTCCGTTCTCGTCGATGGAGTCCGACGCCAAAATGACCCGGGGAGGCGGCGCAGATACGACGGGCGCTGACGTAACCGGAACGACTCCCCCGCGATAGCCGAACGCGCTCAGGTCCCTGGTCTCCGCGAAAGGGCCACCCGCCCGCTGGACCGCCCAGGCGCGGGCTTCGGATTCGGGATCGGCCTCGGACGGACTCGTCGCCCAGATGGCTGCCCCCGAGCCGTGTTCGTATGCGTAGACGAGTGTGCTCGGGGCGGGGCGATCCGGGCTCGGCCTGGACATGAGCAGGCCGATGGCGAGGGCCAAACCGCCGAGCACCAGGCCCGTCAGGGGGGCCCACCATGAGTTCGGATGCTTCAGGGCGCTCAAGGCCGGCACGCACAAAAGGAGTGTCACGACCATCATGACCGAGAGGATCCCCGCGATCCGCAGGCTCATCGCCAACCAAATCAGTTCGGTGAGCCAGACCATCATCACGAGGACCGGCGCGGCGAGCACGAGCGCCGCGATCCAGCCGACCATTCCTTCGCGTCGGGTTCCGAGGAGCACAAGGACCAGCACGGACAGCAACGCTGCCATGACCGGCCACTGCAAATTCATCGCAGCGAGCGGCGTCGCGAAGCTCATCGCCACGGCGCCGATGAGGGGAATGAGCACGGCGCCCAGGGCGAGCTCGATGGACGAGAGCCACCGCTGCGTCACTGTCGTCAGAGCGGTCACGATGACGAAGGCGGCGCACGCCAGCGCTAGCATGTACCACCCTTCGCTGTGAAAGGCCGATCCGGGCAGACTCCCCATCTCCGGGTGGAAACGTGGAAGCCAGGTGAGAAGCCCGAACCCCGAGCCGAACGCGAGGGCGCCGGCCAGGACCGCCACGCCCAAGCTCGCCGCGAGCCTGCCTGGACGGGCGCCTGCCCGCATGCCAAGGAGCACAGTGACGCCGAAGAGCACGACGAGCACGCCCGAAAGAGGGATTGCCAACGCCTGGTCGTAGACGACGAGTCCGAGAAGCGGTAGCGACAAGTACACCTGGTTCGGTGCGTCCACCACACTGAGGTCGGCGTGCCCGAAGTACTTCAGGGCGTCCAGCGCGTGGATGCCGTGGTGCTGGAGCGTCGACTCGGAGAGGTTCTCCGGCCTGTCATAGACCTGATGATAGACGTTTGCCCGGTCGATGGCGGCGAAGTTCAACCCCTGAACACCGGCCTCCTTGAATGGAGTGAAGTCGGTGTCTCTGGACATTCGCTTGTAGATCTCGTACGAAATCGAATTCGCCACCGGGTGGGAGTCGAACGCCGCCAGCGCGCGGACGACCCAGCCGTTCTGCTCGTTGGTCTCGAACATGATCGAGGGACCACCCCCGCCTCTCATCTCGACGGACAGAACGAGCGAGACGTCGGCCAGCCACGGGTGCTGGTCCACGAACGCGCGCGCGCCCAGCAGCCCCAGCTCCTCGGCGTCCGTCAACAGCACGATCACATCGTTGCGTAGCGGAGAACTGGCCTGAAGCGCTCGTACCGCCTCGATGATCGACACGACGCCGAAGCCGTCGTCGGCCGCTCCGACCGCGATCCCCCGGCTGTCGTAGTGCGCGGTGATCAGAACGGCGCCCGTCGAAGCGGTTCCGGGTATGCGCGCGACGATGTTTCGGACCGTCGCGGCCCTCACCACTCCGGGGCTCTGGAGCATGCTCGTCGTCGTCTGGACTTCGGGCTCGAGACCGAGAGCCCGTAACCGGTCGACGAGCAACTCCCGAACTCTCTCGTGTTCCGGCGAGCCTGGTGGGTGGGCCGCGCGCGCGACCTCGACGAGTGTGGCCATCGCGCGGGCCGAAGAGAACGCGGTGTCGGGAGCGTTCGCGGGCACCGGACGGGGGAGACCAGTCCGGGAACTGCTGAAGACCGCAATCGCGATGAGGATTGCCAAAGTGACCGGGCCTCTCCAACGGCTCCGCGATGCCGCCGCTACGGAGGGGGCAGCCGTTTCTGGTGCGCGGTCCGTTTCCTTCTCCGGTGCGCGATCCGTTTCCTTGGCTCGGCTCTTCGCTTCTTTCGCCCGCCGTTTCTCTTCCCGCCGCACCTCCTTGGCCGCCTTCCGTTTGTCTCGCCGCGTCGGCTTGGCGGGCTCTTTTTTCTGAGGGGGCGAGTCCCCGAGCAGAGCTGCCATCTCGGTATCCGTCATTTCCGGGCCGTCGTCGGGGAAGTTCTTCTCGTACTCCTCCCGGTCGCCGTCGGTGATGCCGAGGTCGTCGTCCGAAGGAAGGTCGGGCAGCTTGTAGTCGGTCATACGATGCGACGGGTTGGGGCTCGTGTGAGTCCGATCATCGCGCCAGAGCCCGAACGATCTTATGGATCGCTTCTCGGACGCGGGAGGAGGGCAGGCCCGATCCGTTCGTCAGAATCGAAAAGATCACTTCCTGGCCATCGTCCCTTACGAGGTAACCCGACAGCGAGTTCACGTTCGAAATCGTCCCTGTCTTCGCGAAGAGCCGTCCTTCCAATTCAAGGAGCCTCCCCTCCAATGTCGAGCCTTCTTCACCGGGCTCCGCGAGTGCCGAGCGATACTCGGCGGCGTAAGGTCCGGAGTGCATCTCCTGCAAAATCCGGACGAGCGCCCGTGGGGTGACCAGGTTGTAGGCCGACAGGCCGGAGCCGTCCCGCAGCGAGATGTCGAGCGAGTCGACGCCGACCTCGTTGACCAGGTACGCCTCGACGACGCCGACCCCCTCCGACCAACTACCCTCGGCTCCGTATCGGGCGCCCAGCGCGCGGACGAGCTGCTCGGTCATCCAGTTCTGGCTCGGCTTCAGGATTCCAGCGATCAACTCGGAGAGCGGGGGTGATTCGAAGACCGTGAGCAGCGCGGAGCTGGCGCACTCGTGGACGGCACCGGACAGGCATCCTCGGCCGACGCGCTCCCCCTTGGTCCATTTGATTTCCCAGCCACCCTCCATCTCGATGCCGGCACGCTCGATCGAGCTGGAGAGCGCGGCGGCCGCCTGTCGGACGGGGTCACGCATCGCGAAGGTCATCGTGTCGACCGTGCCCCACTCGATCGTGCCCTCGAGGACGAGTTGCCGTGATTCCGGCAGATAGCCGGGCACGACGCGGGTCGAGCTGTCGGGAGGCGAAGTGCGAATCCGGGACCGAACGAAATCCTCGGTGCCGAGGGGAGACCATCCGATCGTCGCGGGGGACCCGACGGCGGGGCCGGCGGTAACGATGACTTCGACCTCACCCTCGTCGATGGCGAACGCGCCCCCAGTGGAGCCGTACGCATAGCGCAGGTCCTCCACTTCCCAGGTCGGGCCTACGGTCGTGGAGTCCCACGCCGACACGTCGATGAACGTCGAGCCGGCTACGTACTCGACACCTGCCTGCAATAGACTGTCGGCGATCGCGTCGAGCGCGGCGGTGCCCGACTCCCAGTATCGGCTCGACATGGATGGGTCCCCCGAGGCGACGACGACCAGGTCGCCCTCGAGGTACGATCCGTCGGCTGAGCCGGTGGCCCAGACCTCGGTTCGGAACCGGTAACCGGGGCCGAGGAGAGAGAGCGCGGTCGCCGTGACCAGAAGCTTCTGATTGGAGGCGGGAACGAACTTCCGCTTCGCGTTGTGGGCGTACAGGGTGCGTCCTGTGCGTGCGTCGATGGCGAATATTCCGACGTGAATCTGGTCGATGGGGGGTGACGCGAGCACCTGTTCGATCGAGTGGCGATCGACGACGGCCCCCCCGAACCCGAGCGTGGCGCACCCACCCAGTGCGAGGCTCCAGACCAACGTCGCGACCTGCGTCGCCCGATGGCGGGGGTGGCGCGGGCCGTCGCCGTCACGCGGGTTCGTCGACAGGAACGCCTCCCGAACGGCGTTCATTCCACCCTGGCGAGAGACCTCGGCGGGAGTGAGTCCCGTGTGCCGTTTCATTGCGCGGGCGAGAGATGTCGAAGCTGAGTACCCGAGCGAGAGGGCCACGTCCTCGACCGTCCGACGGTCCGTTCCGAGGCGGGCCCCGGCGAGGAGAAGGCGGCCCCAAAGGAGGACCCGGGACGGGGACGGGAGTCCGACCGCACGGAGGGCGTCGCCGAGACTGCGTGGCGAGTGGCCCAACGCCGCGGAGAGTCGCTCGACAGAGGCATCGGGACCCGCGTGCTCCACGGCCCACGCCAAGGCGGCGGGTCCCGGGTCAGGCATTCTTGTCGTGAGGTGGCGACCGATCTGCTGACCACGTGCCGTAGACAGCGCGATGTCGATGTCCGCCCTGAGCTTGACCGTCTGTGATCCCGACACGAGGAAGCCGTCGACCCCGAGGCTGCCCAGGCCGAAGTAGTGGGCGGCCTGCTCGTGGTCGACGCAAGCCACGAGAGCGAGCCCCGGGAATTGCTTGCGGAGCTGCATGAGGCGCCGTGCCGCTCCGTCACGATCCGGGTGATCGGCGTCGATCAGGCACGCGTCGATGGCCTCCGCGCCCAGCGTTTTTTCGAGAGATTCCCAGGATCGATGGAGGAGGATGTCGTGCACGTCTCCGAGCGCGTCGGAAAGGCGAGCGGCAGCCCGTACATCGGGATGGAGAATGGCCAATAACGCCACGGTGATCCTAGGACGGTGATGAGCAGCCAAGATGTCCGCGGCGGGGTGAGACGGGCAACCCACACGTCGATGGAGCGACGAGCCCTAGGGAACCTCTGAACAAGTAGGGTGTGCCGCGCGCAGGGGTCTCGCGAGACCTGGAGTAGGAACGACGACGAGTCGTAGCCGTAGCTACGGCGAGGAGGAGAGACGACCTCCTGGGCCGCGACCCCCCTGCGCCCAACACC
>JADFLD010000109.1 GCA_022564535.1 Gemmatimonadota bacterium | reverse complement strand
ACCGGGGAAAGAATGTCCTCGGGTCCGTCCACCTCTCTTCCCACGACGTTCGGAAGGATGAAGTCGGTGAGCAGGTGCCACGCCGTGTCGGCCGTTTCGTATGCGTAGGACGGGTCGCCTGCCGCGACGCACTCGCTCCATCCTTCGAGTCCGTCCCCCTCGAGCTTGAGCAGGAGGACCCTCCGGTCCTGACTGCCACCGCTCGAGATCTCGAAGAACTCCTTCAGTCGAAGCGGAATCTCGCGGATCGTGGCACGCTCGATTTTCATGACGTCATCCGCGGTTCTTAGCGACCGCTCTCAGGAATGAGAAGACTTCATCGACCTGGGCCCATCCGACGCGCAACAGGAACGTGGCGTTCCTCCCGTACGACTTGCTCCCGAGAATGTAGAAGTCCGGCTCGGGGTTGATCAGTACGTCGACGCCATGGCTCTCCTGTGTCAAGCAATCCGCCGACGTGGAAGCCAGCAGCGTCGCGGCCAGCTTCATCGGTCCCGAGGTCGCCCAGCACTCGTGCACCTGTAGCTGCCGGTATATCTGTGCGTCACCGACGGACCCGGTGAGGGAGATGATCCTGTCCACGACCACACGCTCCATCGCAGATGCTTCCCGCCGTAGCGAGACCACGATGCCCTCGGTGGACGCCTCCAGCGCTTCCACCGCACAGCCGAGGCGCACGTCGAAGGGTGACGCCCCCCCGAGGGCCAGGTGGCGCGCGTACCGAACGAGCGCGTCCCGCGCGGGCAGCGGATCCTTCTCCACGGCTCCGAACGTAGGCTCCTCGCTTCGGATCGCCCATGTCACGCTCGTCTTCGGCGCCCGCCCCACGAGGGCCTCGAGATCCCTTGCGACGGTCTGCGCCGAGTGACCGGCCCCTACGAGGAGAATCCTCTGTCCCGCCCACACTGGAGAGTCCCCGCCGAGCGCCGTCGCTTCGAAGTCCGGAATGCTCCGAGTTATGTACCCGCCGAGGCCCCGTTCCCCAGGGGCGTGTATACCCCCGACGCCGAGCGCATTGGGTCGGTCGTAGGTACCGGTGCAGTCGATGACGACGTCGGCGTACTCGACGGTCTCTCGACCATCCGGCCCAGCGAGCAGGAGGCGAAAGGCGCGGTCGGAGCGTGCCCCCGTCCCGATCTCGTCGCTCTTCAGCAGGCCGTCGCGACCGACTTCGAGCACGCGGGTGGCGAATTTCAAATGGGGCGCGAGAGTGGGCAGGGACGCGAGGGGCTCGAGGACCCGCTCGACCAGCTCCGCTCCGGTCGGGCATTCCTCTCCGTCCGGCGGCGCCGCCCCGGTGGCTGCCAGGGCCTCCCTGACCCGTGGGGACACATTCAGGGACCAGGGTGTGAACAGCTGCACGTGGCCCCATGACCGGACGTTGTGGGCCTCACGATCGGAGGCCTCGAGGAGCTTGAACGAAAAGCCGCACTCCGACGCAGCGAGAGCCGCCTCGAGGCCGATCGGACCTGCCCCCAAGATTGCGACGACGGGTCGGTACGTCACTGCGCGTCCGCTTCTCGCACCACGACGTACTGAGACGTGTCCACACCCCGCACGAAGTCCCGTACTTCGTACCCAGATCGCAGGTAATGCCTGAACACGGTCCGCGTCGCGATTCGCCACTCCAGCGCGAGGTGCATGTCATCGTCCATGATCGAGCCGATATCGGACGGAATCGCCACGCGTACCCGATCGTTCCCGAGCGCGACGTCCGGAGTCGCGGGTCGTGGATGCCGGCCCCCGAGCTCCGCACCCAATGCGAACGGTACGTCGTCGAGCCCCTTCACGACTTCGGCCTGACCTGTCTCGAGGCGCGCACGCACACGGTCGGACCGCAGCAGCCACGACGCGATGAATCGATCGGTACCGATGCCGCGATGAAGTGGGGAGTCGGTCTGCCCGTACATGTCTGCCTGGTATTCACGGACCACGATGCCGAGTTTGAAGAAGTTCAGATGCGCGTTTCGAGACTGCAGTGGATCGAATGTCCAGTGCATGATCTCGACGCCACGACCCAGCACCTCCTCCCGTTGGTACAGCTTGAGTCGACGCCCGAGTCCGGCATCACGGGCCTCTGGTATCACCGCGAGCATGTCGGACCAGTGTACCAGTTCACCCTCACGAAGTCCGGTCATCCCGAAGATGAAGCCGACGAGGCGCCCCTCGACATCGTACGCGCCGGCAGATACGCCGCCCAGGATCTGAGAAACCTTCAGAATGGCTGGGGCGACACGCTCCGAAAAGCCGACGCCCCAGGTCGCTTCCTGGAGCGCGACACAGTCGCGGTACTCATCGATCGTCGCGAAGGGACGAATCGTATACCCGTCGCTCACGCCGGCGCGAGCATCAGTCTGGCGAGAAGAGCGCACCGATCCAGGGACGGGCCGATGACGATGTGCTCGTGATCCGCGTGCGCTCCATCTCCGATGCACCCCAGACCGTCCAGCGTGGCCGTGAAGAGACTCGTCGTGTTTCCATCTGAGCCACCGCCGACCATCGTTTCCTCCAGCTGGAAGCCGAGGTCGGCCCCAATCGCCCGCGCCCGCTCCCACAAAGACCGGTTTCGCGGCGTCCGCTCGAGGGGCGCAACCTGCATCTCCCCTGTTACCTCCAAGGTGACACCCGGCGTCGTCGGCTCCAGAGCCAGGATCCGCTCCTCGATGGCCTGCCCGTTTTGGATGGTCGTGACGCGCACGTCCACGGTGGCGTGGGCCTGGGCGGCGATAACGTTCGGGCGTGTCCCACCCTCGACGAGGCCAACGTTCACCGTCGTCCCTCGCTCCGAGTCGTTCATCGCGTTCAACTGCTGGATGACGTGCGACAATTCCAGGATGGCACTCGCGCCCGCCTCCGGATCCAACCCGGCGTGCGCGGCCCGCCCGCGCACTGCGATCTCGAAACGTCCGACTCCCTTGCGGGCCGTCTTGATCCATCCGTCCGGACCCATGGCAGGCTCCAGGATCAGGGCACGTTGCACCCGCCGCGCGAGACGGCGCACGTGGCGCGTCGAGTCGGGACTTCCGACCTCCTCGTCCGAATTCACGAACACGACCGGGGTCACCTCGGGCTCGTAGCCCAGGTCGCGCAGCGCACGCAGCGCAAAAATCATCTGAGTGAGCCCGCCCTTCATGTCGAGCGTGCCCGGGCCATACAGGCGCCCGTCGATTTCCTTCACCGGCATGCGCTCGAGCGTCGCAAGAGGCCAGACGGTGTCAGTGTGCCCGACCAGAAGCTGCATCGGCGCTCCCCTCCGGCGGCTCCGCGGAGCCGCGAGGAAGTGGTCGCCGCTCACTCGGCCGCGGACGATTCGTACGTCATACCCGAGGTCCTCGAAGGCCGGACCGAGAAGCGCGTGCACGGAGCTCTGCGTTTCAGGATGGTCCGTCGGCGACTCGATACTGCAAAGTTTGCCGAGAACGTCCACGAACTCGTCGCGCATGCCCCGGACATGCTCGAGCGTGCGATGCACCTCCTCGGCAATCCGGTCCGTGCTCACGGCGTCGTTCATCTCATCGAGAGCCCGCTCACCGGTAGTACCCCGCCCGCTCATAGCTCTCGTCGAGAAGCTCCACGGGATGCAGTACGCCCTCAGAAGCTCCCTCGAGGAGAAGCCCCGCTCCTATCTGCATCATACAACCAGCGTTGGGCGTGCAAACCACGTCCGCCCCTTCTCGCCGTACGGCCTCGATCTTGTCACGTCCGATCCAACCGCCGAGCTCCGGGTGGGTCAATCCGTAAATGCCAGCGCCGCCACAACATTCATCCGCGTTGGCCACGATGCGGACCTCGACGTCGGGCACCGCTTCGAGCACATCGAGAGGAGCTTGTTCCACCCCCTGCGCGTGCAGAAGATGACACGGGTGGTCATACGCCACCGTGCAGGGGACGGCCGCACCCCGGCGTGGGCCGGCATCCGCCAGCAATTCGGTAACGTCTCGCACACGATCCGCGAACGCCACGGCGCGATCCCGGAACGTGGCATCCCGTTCGAGCAATGTCCCATAGTCCTTCATCGCAGCGCCGCAGCCCGCGGCGTTCACGACGACCAGGTCTACGCCGGAGCGCTCGAAAGCCTCGATGTTGGCACGTGCGAGGCGCCGAGCGTTCTCCAGATCTCCGCCATGGGCGTGGAGCGCGCCACAGCAGTCCTGCCTGTCGACCGATACCACCTCGAAGCCGTTCGCCTGGAGTGTCCGGGTCGTGGCCCGATTGATCCGACCATAGAGCCCCGCCTGGACGCAGCCGGTGAGCTGGCCGACCCGGCCGCGGACGCCAGCCGCCGGCGTCTCGACCCCTTCCACCCCCGGCTCCTTCGAAACCGACGCCCCACGCAGAGGCCTCCACGCCGCCGTCGCCGCGAGCATCGCGAGCGCGAGGCGCACATTCGCAAGGGCCCCCTTGGGAGGAACCCGCTTCGCTCCCAGCGAGGCCAGTCCGGTCACGCGCAGCGTCCGGCCACCCAGGAAGAGGAGACTTCGAAGGAAGCGGGATCCGATGACCGTCAGCAACGCAGTCGTCAGCCGCCCCGGCGGCCGCGCGCGCCGGGCCGACTCCCGGGCAAGCTCCAACAGGCTTCCGTACTCGACGCCCGACGGACAAACAGGCTCGCAAGCCCGGCAACCCAGGCAGCGATCGATATGGATCTGGAACGCGTCCGACGCCGCGTCCAAGCGCCCTTCGATCACCGCCTGCATGAGGTGGAGGCGGCCCCGGGGCGAGTCGGCCTCGTCCCCGAGGCGATTGTACGTAGGGCAAGCGGGCAGGCAAAAGCCGCAGTGAACACACGGAAGAAGCCGCTCTCTTTGAGCCTCCAGAGCCTGGGCAAGCGCGGTCGTCGACGAGTTCATGTCACAGGTCCGCGAGTGGGCCACAGGACGCCCGAGGGGTCGAAGACGTCTACGAGCCGGGCGTTCAGATCGACCACCTCGGCGGTCGGACGAGAGCCCCCGTCATCCGACGGCCGCGTCGCGGGAAGGGGGACGACGCGGAGAGCACCTCCGAGGCGCTCGATCGAGTCGCGGGCCCCCCGGATCGCTTCCACGTCGATCTCGGCCAGGCTCAAGCGAACCCCGGCAGCGTAGGTGTCCACCGCCACCGCGACCGGACCGAGTCGGTTCAGGATCGCCAAGCACTCCGACAGCCTGGACGGCAGAACGGAGACCACGAGGTGCGCGTCCGCTGCATGGTTCTGGACGGCGGTCCTGACGTCGCCAGGATTGGACACGGACTCGAACGCGGTACCCAAGTGACGTTCTAGCACCGCCTGGTCCGCGTCGACCGTCGGCTGCTCGCCGTGCAGACGAACGACGAGCGCAGCCCCAGCGTCGAGCACGTCGAGCCTATCGACGAGCACGGATGAGACGGGCATGACGGACGCCGTACCGATCGCCCGCGCAGATGCGACGAGGCCACCGACGCTCTCACCGCGCAACACCAGAAGTCGGTCGACGGCTGGCTCCGGAAATGTACGCAGACACACCGCCGTGATGACGGCGAGTGTGCCCCGGCTTCCCACCATCGGCTTCAGAACGTCGTAGCCCGCGACGTTCTTCACGACCCGGCCGCCGAGCCGAAGAATGCGGCCGTCACCGGTCACGACGGTCATGCCCAACACGTGATTGCGCAGTTCGCCGTAGCCCATCCACAGCGGGCCGGATTCGCCGGCGGCCACGAGGCCCCCGAGCGTGCGTTCGAGCACATGCGGCGGGTCGAATGGCGTCCATTGACCGTTCTCGCGCAGCACTCCGTCGATCGTCGCGAGGAGCGTTCCCGCGGAGGCGGTGAAGGTGAGGTCGGCGGACTCGTACACGTCGATTCCGACGAGTCGTCTCGTGGAAAGGACGATGTGCGGGCCCGGCCCCCCATGGACGTCAGGAGCACGGCGCCCACTCCCGATCGGCAGTACGCCGACACCTTGGGCGCTCGCCCAAGACATCACCGCGGCGACTTCCTCCGTAGACCCCGGTCGGACGACGAGCTCGGGTGGAGCCCCTTGAGGACTCCACTCGGCCCCGCTGTCGGGAGACGCCAACGCATCGGGCGGAAGAAGAGCCGTAAGGGACTCCGAGACCCTCATCACGCCTCCACCTCCACCGGGTCGGGAAGGACCTTCCCGGGATTGAAGAGACCCTCGGGGTCGAAGACCCGCCGTACCGATCGCAGCGAGTCGATCTCGACTTCGTTGTGCACCAGCGACATGTAGGCGCGTTTGTCGATACCGACGCCGTGCTCCCCCGTGATCGTCCCCCCAACCTCGACGCACAGAGCCATGATCTCCCGGGAGGCTCGCTCCACGCGCGCGACCTCCTCCTCGTTCTGACGATCGAAGAGGATATTCGGGTGCAGGTTGCCGTCCCCCGCGTGGAAGACATTAGCGATTTTCAGGTCGTACCTTTCCCCGATCTCGGCGACGCCGCGCAAGACCTCAGGCAGCCGTGTGCGCGGGACCGTCGCATCCTGCACGAGCAGGTCCGGAGCGATTCTCCCCATCGCGCCGAACGCCTTCTTGCGACCCTTCCAGAGTGCCTCCCGCTGGGCCTCGGTCGTCGCGCGCCGGACCTCCCGCGCCCCGGCCGCCATGCAGCACGCCACGGCCCTGTCGGCGTCCGCATCCAGTCCGACCTCGGTTCCGTCGAATTCGATGACCATCGCCGCACCCGCATCGGTCGGATACCCAGCAGCAAACACGCTCGCCTCCACAGCCTCGATCGTCGCCTTGTCGACGATCTCGACCGCGGCCGGCATCAGCCCCGACGCGATGATCGACGTCACGGCGTGTCCCGCGGCCTCCACCGTCTCGAAGATGCCGAGGCAAGTCCGCACGCCCTCGGGTAGCGGAAGAA
>JADFLD010000108.1 GCA_022564535.1 Gemmatimonadota bacterium | reverse complement strand
CAAGCTTTCGCCGCGGGCATTCGCCGGCGCGCCGCCTCAGGTGCGCGGGCGAGGAGCTACGGCGCAGCGCCCGTCCGAGCCGCCCAGCGCTCGGTTACGGAGCGCTGCCAGGAGCCGAGTCGTCCGGCCGAGGGCGCCCGCGACGGGGCCTCCGAACCCGCCGCTTCCGTTGCGCTCAGGCGCGATCTTCCGCAGGCCCGACGCACGCACGCGCCCGACACGCCCACCGGCGAGGGTCGCACCGAGCGCCGCCCCGCGCCGCCCCCCTCCGGCACCCGCTGCGAGTCGAAGCTCTCCGGGCCGTCCCCCGTCGGCGGGTAGCCGGGTGGGGCCAGGACCCCGAGCCGCCGCCCGGAGGGCACCTGCGGTACGCCCGCCGGTTCGCCCGTCGCCGCCAAGATCAACTCGACGCAGTGGCGGGTCCGCCCCCCGTCGGCGGGGCGGCTGACGAATCCACGACCTGCGGCGAGGTCCGTTTGAGCGGTACGGTCTACGAGAGCCTCGCAGAGCCAGTTAACTTTGGCGCGCCCGAGCCGCGGTACTCCGCAGCGGCCTCCGTGACCTGACCCTGGCCCGAATCTCCCTTGCAGACCGACTTCATCCGCAACTTCTGCATCGTGGCCCACATCGACCACGGGAAGTCGACGCTTGCCGATCGACTGCTGGAGGGCACTAAGACGCTCGATCGTCGACAGATGCGTGAGCAGGTACTCGACGACAACGAGCTGGAGCGGGAACGTGGGATCACGATCAAGCTCCACGCCGTTCGCATGAGCTACACGGCGCAGGACGGAACCAAGTACCAACTCAACCTCATCGATACGCCGGGCCACGTGGACTTCACCTATGAGGTCTCCCGGTCGCTCGCGGCGTGCGAGGGGGCGATCCTCGTCGTCGATGCGACCCAGGGCATACAGGCCCAGACCCTCTCGAATCTCTTCCTTGCACTGGAGGCCGACCTCGAGATCATCCCGGTTATCAATAAGATCGACCTGCCCGGCGCGGAGCCTGAGCGCCGTCGTGACGAGCTCGCCGACCTACTCGGGGTCGACCCGGACTCTGTCTTGGTCGCGAGCGCGAAGGAGGGTGTGGGCATCGACGAGATCCTGGAAGCGGTCGTCGAGCGGGTCCCTGCGCCAACCGGCTCCTCGGAGGCTCCGTTGCGCGCGCTCATTTTCGACTCGTACTACGACAAGTACCTCGGGGCCGTCCCATCCGTGCGCGTCATGGACGGGGTCCTGAAGGCGGGTATGCGGATCGGCTTCGGCAGCGTCGACAGGGAATACGAAGTGACGGAGGTCGGGTGCATGCGCCTGGGTCGGATTCCCCAAGATGACCTCCGACCGGGCGAGGTGGGTTACGTCGTAGCCGCAATCAAGGAGGTCGGCGACACCAAGGTGGGTGACACCGTTCTCGATGCGGAGAACCGAGCGACCGACCTGTTGGCCGGCTACCAGGAGGTGCGGCCGATGGTGTTCGCGGGTCTGTACCCGACGGAAGCGGACGACTATGAGGACCTCCGGGACGCCCTCGAGCGGCTCCGGCTCAACGATGCATCTCTACAGTACGAGCCGGAGACGTCGGTGGCGCTCGGCTTTGGTTTTCGTTGTGGATTCCTCGGGCTGCTGCACATGGAGATCATCCAGGAGCGGCTGGAGCGTGAGTTCGGCGTCGATCTCGTCACGACCGTGCCCAACGTCGAATATCACGTCGAGCTTACCGATGGCTCGTCCCTCCGCGTGGAGAGCCCCACCGCACTGCCCGATCCTGGTCGCATCCAGTCGGTGTCTGAGCCGATCGTACTCGCACATATCCTGTGCCCCGCAGAGTACATCGGGAGTGTGCAGAAGCTGTGCTATGACCGGCGCGGGGTTTTTCGGGGGATGAACTACCTGGATCCGAAGCGCGTCGAGCTTGACTTCGAGCTGCCCTTGGCGGAGATCGTCCTGGACTTCTATGACCGTCTCAAGGGGAGTACGCGCGGATACGCTGCGCTCGAGTACGAGTTCCTCGAGTTTCGGGCGGACGACCTCATTCGGCTCGACATTCTGGTCAACGGCGACCCGGTCGACGCCTTCAGCGTGATCATTCACGAAAGCCGGGCTCATATGTACGGCAGAGATCTCGTGCGGAAGCTGAAGAAGTTGATTCCCCGCCAGCAGTTCGCGGTCGCTCTGCAAGCGGCGATCGGCAATGACGTGGTGGCACGCACGAACATCAAGGCCCTGAGAAAGAACGTGACCGCGAAGTGTTACGGCGGAGACATCTCACGAAAACGGAAGCTCCTCGAGAAGCAGAAAGCCGGTAAGCGGCGAATGAAGCAAGTCGGAACCGTGGAGATTCCACAGGAAGCGTTCCTCGCCGTCCTGAACCTGGATGACAGTTGAGCAACCACCGGACGGCCCGCGGGTGAGTGGACGCTGGGTACTCGGAGTCGATATCGGGGGAACGAACCTCGTGGTGGGTGTGGTCCCTCTCACCGGCGGTAGTCCGGTTGCGCTGAGATCGTGCGAGACGGCGCCCGAGAGAGGCGCAGAGGCTGCGGTTGCCGACATCCGCGTGATGGCCGAGAGCGCGATCGGCGAGGCGGTCGACAAGTTGGGCGGATCGCGAGCCGATGTCGTCGGTGTGGGTATCGGATGTCCGGGGCCGCTCGATCAAGCGACGGGAGTGGTGATTTCTACGCCGAATCTCGGGTGGGAAGGCTACCCCATCCGTGATCGGGTCTCGGAAGCGGTTGAGCTTCCGGCCACCCTCGACAACGACGCCAACTGCGCCACCTACGGGGAGTGGTGGTGCGGTGCGGGCCAGGGGGTGAAATCCCTCGTCGGCGTGACCGTCGGTACGGGCATCGGCGGTGGCATCATTCTGGATGGCGAGCTCATGAGGGGCGCCAGCGGAAGCGCAGGAGAGATCGGCCACACGACCATCGACTTCATGGGACGGCGCTGTGCCTGCGGTAATTACGGATGCCTCGAGGCCTACGCGTCTGGTCCCAACATCGCGGCCCGGGCCCGAGAAGGGCTGGAGGCCGGGTATGAATCGGTGTTGCCGGAGATGGTGGAGGGGGATCTCGACCGGATCACGGCGCTCACCGTCTATGATGCCCTTCTGCGTGGCGACGCGTACGCTCAGGGCGTGATGACCGAGACGGCGAAGATCCTGGGGGCCGGGGTCGCCAACATCGTCAACACATTCAATCCGGAGGTTGTGGTCATCGTCGGGGGGGTCACTCGGGCAGGGGAGCACTTGTTCGGTCCGCTCCGAGCCGAAGTGAGACGCCGCGCTTTTCCGAGCGCGGTGGCGGCGTGCTCGATCGTGCCGGGCGCCCTTCACGACACGGCGGGCGTGATCGGCGCGGCCGGAATATATGTCGCTGAACACGAGTCTTCCGCGTGACCCGGCCCCGGGTGCTGGGGGTGGTCGGAACCCTCGTGTGGGACCGCATCATCGGAACGGACGGTGCGTCGGGCGCGGTCGAGGAGTGGGGTGGAATCGCCTACGCGCTGTCGGCACTGTCCGCCTCACTTCCTGAGCGATGGACCATCCGGCCCATCCTCAAGATTGGGGGAGACCTGGAGGCGGAGGGGCGCCAGTTTCTGCGTGAGATTCCTCGTATCGACGACTCGGGGGTGATCGCCGTCCCG
Source organism: Gemmatimonadota bacterium (assembly GCA_022564535.1). Next base: position 3,217 of record JADFLD010000108.1, on the reverse strand, counting down.
GAGGCCAACAATCGGGTAGAGCTGCGATACGAGAGCGAGTCGCGGCGCGTTGAAAACCTGACCGGCGGCGTTCTCCCGTGGGAGTGGGACGAATTGGCGCCCTTGGTGGGCGCGTGCGATGCGTTGTACGTGAACTTCGTCTCGGGTCATGAGATGGGCCTCGAGACCGCCACCGCGTTGCGTTCGGGCTTCGCTGGACCGATGTACGCTGATTTGCACTCACTCTTCCTGGGCACGGACGGGAGTGGCCGCCGGCACGACCGGTCTCTCGAGTCCTGGGCGTCATGGTTTCGGTGCTTCGACGCCGTTCAAATGAACGCGGACGAACTCGCGCTTCTTGGCGGGGGCCCCGACCCGTGGGCGAGGGCCGAGGGCGCGTTGGGCGAAGAGCTCGGGCTCATTCTCGTCACGCGTGGCGATCACGGTGCCGGGTTCGTGGCTCGGGAGGGACTCGATCCGAATCCGATGTCGTGGAGATCGGGACGCGACCGAAACAGGGTAGGGCGCACTCTGAGTGGAAGCGTTACTCTGACCGCGCCACCGATTGTGGGTGACCCCACGGGGTGTGGCGACGTGTGGGGTGCGACGATGTTTGCGAGGCTGCTGCACGGTGACGACATCGAGGCCGCGATGCGTGCTGCGAACGAGCTCGCCGGGCTCAACGTCCAGCATCGCGGTGCGCGAGGGCTGGTCGAGCGTTTCGCGGGATCGGTCGCCCAGCACCCGAAGAATTCGTGAGCGAAGGGCAGGCGCCCCCATGGGTGCGAAACTCTACTGACGACGAGGTGGAGTCCTGAACGTCATCGCTGTACCCGGATCTCTCGATCATCGCACGATCGACTCTTTTCTGGACGAGGTCATCGTGCGGACCGGCGAACGGACTCTGTTCGACGCCCGACACCTGCGTTGGATCGATCCGAACGGCATGGTGGCGCTACTGGTCGCGGGTACTGTTGCCGCCGAGAAGCAGGGCGCGCTGCCGCGGCTGGAGTTGCCGGACAGCGTCGACGTCAATGGGTATCTGGCCCGCATGGCGTTCTTCGAGGCAGCCCGGGGTGTGTTCGATTTCGACGCACCGGCGCGCCGCGGCTCGGGCCCATCAGACGTGCTGCTCGAGATTACCCCGGTCGCCGCAAACGCCGATGTGCATGAGGTCGTGGATCGGGTGCAGGGAAAGGCCGGAGCGATTCTCACCGCGAAGCTGGGCTACCCGCCCACATCCGTTGTGCAATTCTCGGTCATCCTCTCCGAGGTTTGCCAGAACATTATCGAACACGCAGACGCCCCGGGATGGGTCGCGGCGCAAGCGTACAACTGGGCCCGTCGGCTCGGTCGCTTCGTTGTCGTGATCTCCGTGATGGACGTGGGGCGCGGGTTCCGTGGGTCGCTGTCGGACCGGCACTCGGCCCGTTACGGAGACCGCTGGGGCGACGCGACCGCCTTGGAGGCGGTGTTTCTGCACGGTCTCACCCGGTTCCCCGATTCTGGCCGCGGCCAGGGAATCCAGCAGATCCGACGCCAGGTTCGTCGTTGGGACGGAGCGATCACGATTCGTAGCGGGACCGCCCGAATCGGTCACGTACCGGAGTGGGACGACACCCCGCCGCTCGTCGACGGGCTGGCCCCGTTGCCTGGCTCGCAAATCAGCATCATCCTGCCGGCGCGGATGGGAGAATGACCGAGCTGCCCATCGATCCCATCGCGATCGATCTCGGCGAGGTATTGCAGAAGACCGTCACGTCGCTGTACTCCCATCTCGTGACCCGCCCGACGGGACGCGCGGTGCGGCTGGCCATCGAGACGCAACTTCAAGGCGCAGGTGATCGATCGTTGTCCCTGATCGATTTGTCCGAGGTCGTCATCATCGACTTCTCCTGTGCCGACGAAGTCATTGCGAAGTTGCTTCAGGGGGCCCGGGACAACGAGACGCACGAGGCCTTCTTCGTCTTCAGCGGTGTGCATGGGCCGCACCGAGGCCAGATCGAGGTCGTCTTGGAGCGACAGGGGCTCGCGGCCGTCGTGGAGACCGGTCCTGGCACGTTCGGTCTCCTGGGGGTTCACTCCGATCGTGAGGCTCGCGTATGGGGCCGGCTCGAAGAGCGGGGTGCGGTTGCGTCCGAAGACGCCGAGATCGTCTTTCCGGACCCTGCGGACAGGACCGTGCTCGACGGCCTCGTGGATCGTGGCCTCGCTTTTCGAAGCGCCACATCGGGTCGAGTCCACGCGCTCAGTCGCCTCGTTCGACACCTCATGTAGCCGCTACCCCGGACCTTCCAACCTTCCGACCTACCCTACCAGACCTGGACCGACGATGTCAGATCCTCAGGGGCGCGGGCTCGGCCCGGCCACCATCGGAGTACACGCTGGTAGTGACGACAAGCGCGCCGGTGCGCCCGTCGTTCCGCCAATCACGCAGAGCGCGACGTTCCGATGGGCGACTCCTTCGGACGGGGAGCTGCTCTACACCCGAGACGGAAACAATCCGAACCAGCTGCAGGTCGGCAAAAAAGTGGCGGCTCTCGAGGGTACCGAGGCCGCCGTGGCGCTCGCGAGCGGCATGGGCGCGACCGCTATGGTGCTGCTGGCGTTGACCGAGGCGGGTGATCACATCGTCGCCTCGTCCCGCCTCTATGGTGCGACGCAGGCGCTCCTGGCCCAGGAGTTCCCGCGCCGCGGCGTCACCACGACCTTCGTCGACCCGGACGAGGGCGGATGGGAGGAGGCGATTCGAAACGAGACGAAGGTCGTGTTTGTGGAGATCCCGACCAATCCCACGCTCAGGATTCTGGATCCGCGACCGATCGTCGCCTTGGCGCACGAGCGAGGCATCAAGGTCGCGTGCGATTCGACGTTTGCGTCCCCCGTGAACTTTCGAGCCGCGTCGGTCGGAATCGACGTGGTCATCCAGAGCGCCACCAAGTACCTGGGAGGGCACTCGGACATCATCGCGGGAGTCGTTTCCGGATCACGCGAGCTCATGGAAGAAGTGGTCCGCATGGCCAGCCTGTACGGGCCAGCACTCGACCCGCACACCGCGTGGTTGCTCGATCGAGGCATCCGCACTCTCGACGTGCGCATGCGCCGCCACAACGCGAACGCTACGGCCGTGGCCGAATGGATGGAGTCGCGCCCGGAGGTGGCGCGAGTCATCTATCCGGGCCTCGCGTCGCACCCCGACCACGCGCTGGCATCTGAGCTAGTGACCGGGTTCGGCGGC
>JADFLD010000107.1 GCA_022564535.1 Gemmatimonadota bacterium | reverse complement strand
TGCTCCGCTTCCTTCGATGCAGCGCCGGGTCTCGAGCACCAACCTCGTGCTGACGCGGCCCGAGGCCGGGCTCGTCCCGGACAAGACCTCTGATGCCGTGGTCATCAATCACATGGACTGTGACAGTGTCCTGGCCTCGGGCATTCTGGTGGGACGCCTAGAGCCAGACCCAGCCCATGGGGAGGCGGCCATAGCGGCGGAGCACACGGGGGAGGAAAACCCTGTGGCCGACTTGCTTCAGGGCCTGGACGCTCACTGGTCGAGAAATCGGCGGCCTATGCCCGATCCGGACGGGCTGGAGTTCTTCTTCGACAGTCTCTCGCGATTCCAGAGCGGCCACTCGATGGACCCGTTCGCCTCGGAGGCGATGGACGTGAGAAAGGCGAGTAGGGACCGAGCCGCTCGCATCGTCGCGGAAGGCCGGTTCCATGCCGAGACCGGTGTTAATTTCGCCCGACTGGAAGAACCGCTCGAGGGAGAGCTGTTACTGCCATTCCTTCGTGACGCGGTACTGGTGGTCACGGTGAGCCGTCATCGACAGCGTCCGGACCGGTGGCAGGTGAAGGGTCGCCTCGGCCTCGGCGCACCCGAGGAGCTCTCTCTCCAGGCGCTGGGAATCGAGCACTTCGACGTGGCCTACGGTGGTCGCTGGAACGCGGGTTCGAACAACCGAGGCGGTGGTACCGATCTGGATCCCGAGAGCTATCGGCAGCGACTGGTGGAGGCCGTGGCAAAGGCTCAATAGGTTAGGAAGTCGCCAAACCGGATGAACGCTGAAACCCCCTGGTGTATTGTTCTGGAGAGGAGGAACCGGGACCGGACGGAGGATCACCAGATGCCGAAGTACGACACGACGGCTGAGGAGCCCGGGATCTACGTCGATGTGGTTTCTGGCGAGCCGCTCTTCGCAGGGTATGGCCCGTGCATCGATCAGACTGAAGGTGTGGCGGCAGACTGATCGCGACTGAAACTCAGGAGTTGAAACTGTGGCACAGGAACGCGCAGTACTCGCAGGCGGATGGTTCGGGGGGATGCAAGATCTGATTCGCAAGCTCCCCGGTGTGGGAGGGACTCGTGTCGGTTACACGGGCGGCGACGTACCCAACGCTACCTATCGCAACCACGGCACACACGCCGAGGGACTCGAGATTCTGTTCGATCCCGAGCAGATCTCGTACCGCCGCATTCCGGAGTACTTCTTCCAGGTCCACGACCCGACTACCCCGAATCAACAGGGTAACGACCGGGGGCCGTCGTACCGGTCGGCGATCTACTACACGAGCCCCGAGCAACATAGCGTTGCGGACGATACGATTGCCGACGTGGACGCTTCGGGGTTGTGGCCCGCCAGGGTCGTGACGGAGGTCGAGCCAGCAGGCGACTTCTGGGAGGCGGAGCCCGAGCACCAGGACTACCTGGAGAAGTACTCGGGCGGCTATACCTGTCACTTCCCGCGGCCGAACTGGGTGCTGCCCCGACGTCACGCCGCGTTCCCTGGCCCGGAGTAGATGCGCCTGTGATCCGACCGGACACCTTCGTATTCGACAACAGCTACGCGGCCGAGCTCGAAGGCTTCTATGTCCCTTCGCAAGGCGCGAGCGCACCCGAGCCCAGGATCGTGCACCTCAATCGCGACCTCGCGGCCGAGTTGTTGCTGGACCCGGACGCGCTGGCGAGCGAAAGCGGTGCGGCGATCCTGGCGGGTAGCGAAGCGCCGGAAGGCGCCGCTCCACTGGCGCAGGCGTACGCAGGGCATCAGTTCGGCAGGTTCTCACCCGAGCTAGGGGACGGACGTGCCCTGTTGATTGGCGAGTTGATCGACCGTCACGGCGTTCGCCGCGATCTGCACCTCAAGGGCTCTGGGCGTACCCCTTTCTCGAGGGGCGGAGATGGCAAGGCGGTCCTGAGCCCGGTCCTGCGCGAGTATCTGATCGGTGAGGCGATGCACGCGCTGGGTGTGCCGACGACGAGGGCACTCGCCGCGGTCACGACGGGTGAGCAAGTCATGCGAGAACGCCTCGAACCGGGGGCGGTCCTCGCGCGGGTGGCGGCAAGCCACCTGCGCGTGGGGACCTTCGAGTTCTTCGCGGCTCGCGGAGAGCCCGAGAAGGTGCGCCGCCTCGCGGATTACGCGATTCGGCGCCACTTCCCGGAGCTGGTCGACACCGACGACCGGTACCTCGGGATGTTTCGGGCCGTACGAGACCGCCAGGCCGCAACAGTGGCTCGGTGGATGTCCGTCGGTTTCGTTCATGGGGTCATGAACACCGACAACATGGCGATCTCCGGTGAAACGTTGGACTACGGCCCGTGCGCGTTCATCGACGGGTACGATCCGGCCGCTGTGTTCAGCTCGATCGACCGCCAGGGCCGCTACGCGTACGGCAACCAACCGGCCATCGCACAGTGGAACCTGGCTCGACTCGTCGAAACATTGTTGCCGCTAATCGACCCCGACGACAGCGCACGCGCCGTTGAGTTGGCGACCGCCGAGCTCGAGGCGTTTCAGCCGATTTATCAGGACTTCTGGCTAAAAAGGATGAGCGCGAAGCTCGGCTTCGATCGCACGGAGGGGGACGACCTCGATCTCGTGAACGAGCTGCTCCAAGCCATGGACGGCCAGGACGTCGACTTCACAGCGTTGTTCCGTCGACTCGCCGACGGCGTACGGGGCGATCCGGGGGCGGCCCGCGCGCTATTCAATGATCCGACGGCCTTCGACACCTGGCTCGACCGGTGGCTCGCAAGGCTCGCGCGTGAAGACGAAAGTGCTGTCTCACGTGCCGCGGCGATGGACCGGGTGAACCCCGTCTACATCCCCCGCAATCACAAGGTGCAGGAGGCGCTCGACGCCGCCACGGATTCGGACCTCGAACCATTCAGGCGACTTCTGACGGTCCTCGCACGACCCTTTGATCGGCGCGAGGGCCTGGACGAGTATGAGGATCGCGCGCCCGATGGCTTCGGCCCCTACCGTACCTTCTGCGGGACGTAGCGGTGAGTTCGCCGCGGGGCACGATGACACCATAAAAGGCTGCACGTACGGACTCGTCGATCAGTGAGTTGAGCCGTGGGCCTCGAATTCCGGGTGCTGAGGAAGGCGAATGAGATCGCCGCCTTCAAAGTCGTCCTCCTGGGCGCCCGACTGTGTGGTGCGCCCAGTTTCGAGGTACGGCACCAAGCCTCAAGATCGGCTTTCCGCTTCACAGTGAGCACGCGGCACGATTGGCACCTTAGCGTCGCAACGGATATCATGGTTTTCACTATATGCACTAATCAGCGGCAAACGGGCAGACCTAGCCAGTGCCAGAGTTCGCGCCTTATCCCTCAAACAACTCGACAAGTCCGACTTCACTCGGCTGGGTTCTGGAACGGCAGGGGACCGCGGCCCGAACCGATCAGAAGCATCAGTCGCTGTCGGTGGAGACCGAGCGTCTCAACCGCTGGTTTGAGGATCAATCCGAAGACTCTCTCGTCTTCCACCCCGATGGAGCAGACGTACCCGGGCGGCGCACGGCCCTGCTCGACGACTTCTCCTTAGCTGCGAACTAGGTAGATGGAGACCCGAGGGCACGTGAGGCTTGTACGTCTGAAGGGGCTCTCCTAGCTTACCAGCATTGACCCGATACAGCGTGGATGAGGCTATGTCCGAGAAGAAGATTATAGCAGTGATCGGTGCTACCGGTGCCCAGGGAGGCGGACTCGTTCGAGCCATCCTCGCCGACCCGAGTGGAGGATTCGGTGCTCGGGGGATCACGCGAAACCTGGAATCAGACAACGCGAAGGCCCTCGGGGAACTCGGAGCCGAAATGGTCCGAGCCGACCTCGACGATGTCGAGAGCCTTACTGCCGCCTTCTCTGGCAGCCACGGCGCATTCTGCGTCACCAACTTCTGGGAACACTTCTCGCCGGAGAAGGAGATCGAACAGGCAAGGAATCTCGCAAAGGCAGCGAAAGCCGCCGACGTCCATCACGTCGTATGGTCGACGCTCGAAGATACGAGGAAGTGGGTGGCGCTCGAAGATGACCGAAAGCCGACCCTGCTGGAGTACTACAAGGTTCCCCACTTCGACGCCAAGGGCGAGGCGGACCGATTTTTAACCGAGGGGAGCGTGCCTACCACCCTGCTGCGAACGTCATTCTACTGGGAGAATCTGATCTACTTCGGCATGGAGCCGCAGCGGGGCGAAGACGGCGTCTTGGCGTTCCCGCTCCCCATGGGCGACAAGAAGCTGCCGGGCATGGCGTCCGTCGATATCGGCAAGTGTGCGTTTGGCCTATTCCAGCGCGGCGACGAATTCATCGGCAAGGCCGTGGGAATCGCTGGAGAGCACCTAACGGGTGCGGAGATGGCCGCCGAACTCACCCGGGCGCTGGGAGAGACAGTGAACCACTTCCCCGTCTCCTTCGATGCATATCGAGCCTTCGACTTCCCTGGTGCCGAGGACCTCGGCAACATGTTCCAGTTCAAACACGACTTTAATGAGGACTTCACCACCGCCCGCAGCGTAGAGTTCTCACGCTCCTTGAACGGAGATCTCTTGGACTTCCGAGGATGGCTCGCAAAGAACGGGGAGCAGATCCCCCGGCACTGACGTACGAGCTAGCGCAGCGGGGAGCCACGGTTCGCTTCTTCGGCGGCAGTAGGAATCGCTTGTTTGGCCACATGGCGGCCGTTTCAGCCACCGCTGAGTTCATCTGCTACTCCTGCTTCGACTTGCCTCCGGATAGTACGGCCGATCCAGCGCTGAATCAGGAATTCGGTAAGAAAGAACGCTGCGATAGAGACGACGAATTCTGCCGGTCCCAGAACTACTTCGAGAGCGTTGAGGGGGGCCCAAAGGAGCAGCGCTGCCACAGCGCCCGAGACCAGGTGTCGCAGCCAACCTTCCGACCTCTTTGATGCGCCCAGGAGTCCCACGCGGATCATCCAGACACCCGTCGCCAGTCCGGCTCCCCCTGACAGCAATCCCACCGCGAGAACCCACAGGGGTCCGGGTGAGCCCCGACTGATGTATGATGTAGCCACCCAGGAAGAACAGAACGGTCCCACCCACTGCGTCCATTGCGTCGCCGCGCGCAACGCGCTCCATTGCCGCCATGGCGCCCCTCCGACGTGTCCCACTCGCCCGGATCGCCCTCGCCGTTGTGTCGATCTACGGGGCCCACTCGGCCGTGACCCCGATCCAGGGCCAGTCGGTCGAGCGCCGGAGCACGTTCGTGCAGACGATCCCAGGTACCGAAGTGTCTTTCGAGATGGCCCTCCTTCTCGGTGGGTCCTTTCAGTTGGGGAGCCCGATGGACGAGGCCGGGCGCGACGACGACGAAGGACCCCCGCGAACGGTCGCGGTCGATGCGTTCTGGATGGGCGTCACCGAGGTGACCCACGAGGTCTTCGCGGTCTTCCGTGACCGGAGGCTGGACACCGAGGTCGGGGCCACGCCGGAGATCACATTCGACGCCGACGCCGTCACCCGCCCGAGCCCCCCGTACGAGGATCCGTCTCACGGCATGAGCGGACCGGGGCGCCCCGCCGCCGGCATGACGCGCCTCTCCGCGCTGAGATTCGCTCAGTGGCTATCGGAAAAGACGGGTCGGCTCTACCGGCTCCCCACGGAGGCGGAGTGGGAGTTCGCCTGTCTCGCGGGCAACGAAGGCCCGTTCGGAACCGGCGCGGACGTCGCTCCGCCCAACGCCCAGGAGCCGGACGCTGCGTTCCTCGACAGCCATGCCTGGTACGCGTACAACAGTGGGGGCTCGTTCCACGAGGTCGGCGCAAAGACTCCGAACGCGTGGGGGATCCACGATCTGCTGGGCAATGTCGCCGAGTGGACGCTCGATCCGTATGACGCCCACTTCTACGCCTCGATCGCCGACGACGGATCGGCGGCCAATCCCACCACGGGGCCGTCGGCCCGAGGTCGGGGCGTCGTTCGTGGGGGCGCGTTCGACGACGCCATCCCCCAGCTGCGTTGTGCCGATCGATTCGAGGAGATCCCCCAGTGGCAGCGACGTGACCCGCAAATGCCGAAAAGCGTGTGGTGGAATACCGACGCTCCACACGTAGGATTCCGCTTCGTGAGTCCCGCCGTGGACCTCACGCCTGAAGAGATACGAGCATACTGGGAAGCGATGCTCGATACAGCTGACGAATAGAGAGATCCAGCCAGACCCGTAGGAGGGAGACATGGACCGCCGCCACTTCATGAAGACCACCACCGCTGCCGTGGGTACCCTATCGTTCGTGGGGCAGCCGCGCTTCGCACGGGCCCAGCCCGTGGGGAGAGATCCGATTCGCATCGGCCTGATCGGGTGCGGTGGACGCGGCACGGGAGCAGCCTTGCAGGCGTTGAGCACTGACCAGGACGTCCAGCTCGTGGCGATGGCCGACGCGTTCGCGGACAAGGTCGAGAGCAGCTACCAGACCCTGACGACACTCGAGGACATGGACCTCACGCCTCGGATCGACGTGCCGCCGGAACGGCGGTACTCCGGTTTCGACGCGTACCAACAGGTGATCCCACAGGTGGACGTCGTCATTCTCACGACGCCGCCGGGCTTCCGTCCCATCCACTTCGAGGCGGCGGTCGACGCGGGTAAGCACATCTTCATGGAAAAGCCGGTCGCCACCGATTCCCCAGGCATCCGCAGCGTGCTCGAGAACGCCGAGCGGGCCAAGGCCGACGGTCTCAATGTCGTCGTCGGTCTGCAACGGCACTATCAGACGATCTACCGGGAATGGGTCGACCGCCTCCACGCGGGCATGATCGGAGACATCGTGCTGGGCCGCGTCTATTGGAACAGCGGCGGCGTTTGGGTCCGCGAGCGCCAGCCGGGTCAGACCGAGCCCCGGCGCCAGCGTGGTCATCCCCATC
>JADFLD010000106.1 GCA_022564535.1 Gemmatimonadota bacterium | reverse complement strand
GCTCGAGTCTCTCATACTCGCGTCGACCGCAGCACCGTCGAAATTGGCTCCAGGGAGGACGGTCATCTTTCGCGCCACGTACTCGCGTCGCCCCGCCCGAAGCGTGAAGGCGTGCTGCATTTCGAAAGGTCTGAAGAGGCGCACTACATGGCCCGGCAGCAACTGTGGCGCAACCGGCTCCGCGGGGCCCACCGCTTCCTGCCCAACGCGGTCGAGGTCGAGGAGAGTAAGCCGAAGCGGCCGCGCGAACTCGGCTCCTGACGCGTCCACGACCGCGTACAACCAAGCGTTCGGTGCGGTGAGCTCGACCAATCGTTTCACCAAGCTTTCTCGTTCGTGGGAAACGAGCCGATCCATGACGTCCCAGGCCAACACGACGTCGTAGGGCTGACGTGGGCTGGGCGGCAGCCCTGTGAGCGCAGCCTCGAACGCGTCCCCCCGCGGAGGCGACGGAACGAGGCCGGCGAAGCGAATCGTTCGCGAGAAACGGCCGAGGACCCGCAGGTGCGAGTTGCTCGCGTGCCCGAGGTCCAGGATCGAGCGGCTCCCCTCTTTCTTCAAGGCGTCGAAGAGCGTGGCAAGGCCGGGTGACGTCCACTCGACCGTTGCTTCCGTCTCGCCCTCGTGCTCTTCGGCCGCGGAGTCGATCGAGCGACGGTGCCGGAGCCGTTCCAGCCAGGCCACCTAGGCTCTCGCTTGGTCCACCCGGCTTGACGCGTCCTTCCCCTTGCGTGACGTCGGACGGACCGAGCTCGACGGCGAACCTTTCGACCGGTGGGACTCTCTCGCAGACCCGGGAGGAGTCGGGCCCGGTTCCGTTTCCGACTTGCTCATCGGTTCGTCCTCCACTCGGACCGCCGATGCACCGCTCGCAGCTGTGTCGGCCGACTCGGCGTCGTCACCCGTCGACCTAGCTCCCATGTCGACGAGGCCTCGGAACGTGGCGCCGTCCTCGAGGACGACTCGGGGAGCCTTGATGTCCCCCTGCACGTGGGCGGACCCACGCAGGACTATCTGCTCCTGCGCAGTCAGATCGCCCTCGACCTTTCCCTCGATCGTGATGACTCTCCCGACGATGTTGGCGTTCACGCGCCCTTCGCTTCCCACGCTGACCGCGTGCTGATCGAGGGTCACCGACCCGTCCACCTGGCCCTGGATCAAGAGGTCTTCGCTTCCTGTCACATCCCCACGGATGATGATGGACGGGCCGATCGTGGCCGTCGCGGGCGAGGCAGTCGTCGCGCTGGGCGCCGAAACCTGAGGCCTGCTCTCGGCCGCGGGCTGCCCGGCCTGTTCCTTGTCCTTGTTCCACATGGTGTCCCCCCCGTCGGTCGCGCGACGTCTCAGTGAATCCCTCGGGGACAACGTGTGCAACAAGCTTGCCAGATCGATGGCGTCGGTCACCATCAAGGTCTCTCTCGGGGCTGTTCCCAATACGAAGGGTCGCGCTACTCCTCGCGCAGCGCCGTCACGGGATCCACCTGCGTCGCCCGACGAGCCGGCAGGTAGCACGCCAACGTGGCCACCGCGACGAATACCAGGCTGACTCCACCGTACGTGAGTGGGTCCGTCGGGGTAATGCCGACGAGAAGAGAGTCCATGACCCCAGTCAGGGGGACCGCGACCAGAAGGCCGAGCACGATGCCTGCCCCCGCTAGGGTGAGTCCTTCGACCACCACGAGCTTGAGGATACTTCCCGCCTCTGCACCGAAGGCCATTCGGACTCCGATTTCTGCGGTCCGCTGCCGCACCACATACGACAACACTCCGTACAACCCGATGGATGCCAACAGGAGCGCGATCACGCCAAACACGCTTATGAGTGTCAAAGCGAAGCGCGTGGGCCCCATCGCTCGATCGACATAACTCTGCATGAGCTCGACGTTTGCCACCGGAACGTCGCCGTCCATCGCAGCCACTTCGGCGCGTATCGCCCCCATCAAGCCCACGGGATCCACGCTGGCCTTGACCACCCAGGTGCCACCGAAGCCCCCGGTGTACCGGCTGGCAAAGTAGACCGTCTCAGTTCCTTCGGTCGCGAGGCCCTCCGACCGCTGATGTTCCACCACGCCGATCACCTCGACGAATTGCGGGTCGGGTGTCGTGGCACGGATGAGGAAACGCTTGCCGATCGCGGATTCGTTCGGCCACAGGATTCCCGCAAGTTTGTTGTCCACTATGACCACGGCCGTGCTGTCGGCGTTATCGGCTTCCGAGAACGTTCGGCCAGCGAGCAGTGCCGTGCCCATCACCTCTAAATACCCGGGCGTGACGCTACGATAGGTCGCTTGTCCAAACGCCTCCGGGTTGGTCAAGGCTTCCTCCAGGCCGTACCGTCCGTTGGCCAGGCTGGATGTCAATGGAAGCGGAAAGCCGGTAGCCGCCCGCTCCACCCCGGGGATCGATTCCAGCCGCCGCTGCAGCTCGGCCGTGAAATTCGTCCGGTCGACCGCCTGTGGATACCGGCCGAACGGGATCGTCGCGTTGAAGGTGATCACACCGTCGGGGTCGAATCCGGGTGAGACTTTGTTGAGCTCCACGAAGCTCCGTACCATCAACCCGGCTCCGATCAGCAACACCAACGACAACGCGACCTCGACGACGACGACGGTGTTGCGAATCAGCTTGCGCGAGGCGCTCATCGAGATTGTGCCCCGGTCCCTCAACGCATCCGCGAGCTGGAATCGAGAGCTCTGCAGTGCGGGAACGATGCCGAAGAGAAGCGCGGCTCCGATAGCCGACACCGCCGTGAAGAGGAGGACCACGCCGTCGATACGGACGCTCTCGATGCGTGGCAGATCCTCGGGTTGCAGCGCCAGAAGTAGCTCGATCCCTCCCGATGCCAACACGGTTCCGAGGAGCGCACCAGCCAGCGCCAGAACCATGCTCTCGATGAGCATCTGTCGGATGAGTCGACCCCGGCTCCCACCCAACGCTGAGCGGACCGCCAGCTCCCGGTCACGCCCTGAGGCCCTCACGAGCAACAGATTCGAGACGTTGGCGCACGCGATGAGCAGAACGAATACCACGGCACCGAACAGCGCCAAGAGCACGGGCCGCACGTGCGCGGTGACTTCCGATTGTAGTCCCTCCACGCGCACGTGGAAGTCGGCGGTAGCGAACACCTCGTCGTCCGCTGACAGGGAAGACGCGACGCGGTCGAGCTGTGACTGCAGTTGCTGGACTGTGGCACCTTCCCTTAGCCGACCAACGGGCAGGAGGAATACGCTGGCGAGAGGGGCGTTCACGAAATCGACACGTGCGGACAGCCAGATGTCCACGCGGTCCGCGAGGTTGGCGGTCGGCGGCAAGAGGAGCTCGAAGCCGCGGGGCATCACGCCGACGATCTCAGCCGGCCCACCGCCGATTTCGATGGTACGGCCGATGACGTCTGGCGACCTGGCGTACCTCTGTTCCCACAGCGCATGGCTCAAGATGGCGATGCCGGGGAGGGCGCCGGGTTGACCCGGGAAGACACCCTGCGGATTCGGAGTCCCGTCCTCTTCCACGAAGTTCCGACCGATCACCGGCTCGACCCCGAGCATGGTGAAGAAGTTGGTGGTCACGTTCCCGGCATCCACCTGAATCGGGTCCCCGTCACCCGTGAGCGATGCACCGAACGTGAAGACGGCGGCGAGATCTTCTAGAGCGGGCGCGCCTTCCTTATAGGCCAAGACCATCGGCGGAGACGCCGGAAAGTGCGTGACGTTCCGATTCCGCAGTTCGCCCCACAACAGGACCAACTCCTGCGGATCGTCATACGGAAGGGGCTGAAGAAGAACCGCCCGCACCACGCTGAAAATCGCGGTATTCGCTCCGATGCCGAGCGCGATCGTGACAACCGCCACGAAGGTAAAGCCCGGATTCCTGCGCAGTGCCCGTACGGCGTACTTGAGGTCCTTCATCAGCGAATCCATCCCCCCACCCCCTCCCCTTATGTCTCCGTGGCCGGCATTTCCCATCGGCGTGCCGGCCCTACGCCGTCGCCTTCCCTGAGCTACTCGCTCGCCGACGCCGTTTTTTACGGCGTCGGCGAAAGCGCTCACCCAATGCGCCATGAGCCCGAAATTCCCCACCTCGGCGCGGGCGTCCCTGCCTTGCTCCATGAAGAGCCTGCCCATCTCGTCTCCGTTCCGATTGCGGAACGCGCGCGGATAGCTCCACAGCAACGCTCGATAGAGCGTCAGGGACAGCTGACGGCGAGGTCGGCTCACTGATCCTACGACTGCTGGAGGAGCCCGTGGGCACGTGCCGTGCCCAGCAAACTCTCGAGCCGGTGAGCCTCCGCAGACGCGACCTGTCTGCCGGTCTTCGTCACCGCGTAGTACCGCCGTCGTTCATCGGCCGTCGCTCGAGGAGGGTCTTCCGTCTCCTCGATCAGGCCCGTATCGACGAGCCGTGACAGAGCCCGATAGAGAGTCCCCGCGTGGAGACCCGTTTGCCCGCCGGCCCGCTCGCGGACGGAGCGCATGATCGCATAGCCGTGTGCCTCGCCCGCCAGCAGTGCCAGCAAGATGTCGAAAGCCACCGGCGTGAGCGGCAAGAGCGAGGTCGGATCGATGTCGGATGCGCGGGTCATGTTCCTCTGGAGTCCCTCGAGTAGTCGCACTAGGTATATACGCCCTACGCACATAGTACCAAGAACGAGAGATAGGTTCCAGTGGGCCTATCGGATCGGTTCCTTGCCTAGCGCTCTGTAACGTCCACCGACCGGTACGCTTCGATAACCGCGAGCTCTCCATCTGCCTCGGGCATCGAGTTCCCGTGTTCCATGCCGAGAATCCCGCGAAAGCCCTTGCCGTGGATGTGTTGGAAGACGTTTCCGTAGTTGATCTCACCTGTGGTCGGCTCGTTCCGACCCGGGTTGTCACCGATCTGGAAGTACGCGATCTCGTCCCAAGCAGCGTCGACATTGGGAATGAGATTCCCCTCCGTGATCTGCTGGTGGTAGAGATCGTCGAGGATCTTGCACGCGGGGCTGCCGACTGCTTTGCAGAGCTGGTACGCCTGCGGGATACCCTTCAGGAAGAGGCCCGGGTGGTCGCGGGGATTGAGGGGCTCGAGGACGATCACCAATCCATGGGGCTCGAGGATCGCGGACGCCTGTTTGAGGCTTTCGACGACGTGGGCCGTCTGGTAGTCCGGGTGGACGCGGAGGTCGAGGTGTCCGGGCACCACCGTCATCCACTTCGCGTTGACACGGCGCGCTACGTCGACTGACTCGGCGATCTCCTTCAGAAACTCCTCTCGCCTGGCCGCGTCGCCGCTCGCGAGGTTGGGCTCCTGCCAGTAGATCGTGTGAGCGACGAATACGCCCATCCGCATGTCCAGGCGGGCCATCTCCGATGCGATGCGCTCCTGCTCCCCCACCGAACGGCCCTTCATGCCGTTGTCCTCGAGTGATCGGAAGCCCTGGTCGGCCATGAACTGCAGCTGGCCGATGAGGTCGCCTCCCCCACTGTGCCGGAACATTCCGAAGTGAGGTGCGAAGTCGCACCGGAAGGGCTGGGCCGGCGCAGGCAGTAGATGTGACGACTGAGCGCTCGAGCCCGCCCAGGCGTTAGTCGCACCAAGCGCCGAGGCGGCGCCGGCGGCCGCTGCGGTTCCGATAAAGGTTCGCCGGTTCATGGTCGATTATCTCCGATTCTGTTGCGAGGCTCGTTCCGGCTGCTGTCCGGTCATCCAACTAACGCTTCCGGTCACGGTGGCCCAGGCACCATCGACGGAGCGTGTCAGCTTCATTCCCGACGCCCGATCCATCACGGTGAGCGCAGACGCCAGAGCATCGGCCGTCGTGGCGTCGGGGGCGACGACGGTAACCGTAGGTGCATCGACGACGCCCAGACCGGTGCGGGGGTCGACGATGTGTGCGTAGCGCACTCCGTCGATCGTCACATGGCGATGCGCGTCGCCAGAGGTGGCCACGCCGACGTGGGCTAGACGGAGCGAATTACCATTCGGTAGCGCCACGAGCCATCCCCTTTCGTCGGGTGGTGGGTCACCGAGCGCCAGATCGCCTCCCGCGTCCACGAGCGCCGCTTCGATGCCATGCTCTGCCAGGATCGCCAGCGCTGCGTCGGCGGCGTATCCCTTCGCGATGCCCCCCAGATCGAGGGACATCCCCCGTTCGGTCAGGCGCGCTTCGAGCTCGGTGGCGTTCAGAGCCAGACGTCGGAATCCCACCACTGATCGGGCCGCCGCGACGCGCTCGTCGTTGGGCAACTCCCCGCGTCGAGACGACCATCTCCACAGACGGCTGAGAGGGCCGACCGTGACGTCGAACGCGCCCTCCGTTCGGCGCGCCCAGTGCTGTGCATCTTGCAAGACGGAAAGGAGCTCGGGGGTCACGGGCACGAAGGAGCCACTGCCCGCGTGGTCAGCGAGACCGGCGATCTCGCTATCCGGGCGGTAGTCCGAGAAGAGGGAGTCGAGTCGCGCGATGTGCGCGAACGCTGCGCGCGCCGCGCCGTCCGCCTGTGCGCGGTCGTGCGCATAGGCCACGATCCGGAAGGTCGTGCCCATGTGCTCGGACTCGTACGTGAGTCGGGCCGCCTCCGTCTGCCCCGCGAGCCCGGACGCCGCGGCCCCGAAGATCGCAACGAAGGTGAGCGAGACGCCCGGACCTGACATGTCCGTTCGAGCCGTGCGTGGGGCGCCCGCTAGAGTACCCGTGTCGACCCCGGGATCGGAATCGCGTATCGGCCGTGCGCGTCGGGGAGCACCGGAGGCGACGCGTCCCACGCGTACCGCTCGGGCATGAGGCTGAGGTCCGAGGCGATCGCCTCCTCCCACTCGACCACGCGACCCGAATAGGTCGCCATGCGCCCGAGGATGGCCGTCATCGTGGCGATCGCTCCGTTCTCCCCGTCCGTGTACTTGAACTGGCCCGCGGCGACGGCTGCGAAGAGCTCGTCGTGCTCCACCTGATAGGGGTTGGGGT
>JADFLD010000105.1 GCA_022564535.1 Gemmatimonadota bacterium | reverse complement strand
CCTTGAGCCGTTTGTTGAGCGCCGTCACCTGTTCAAGCACTGTTCCCAAATCATTGAGAATCAAATTCAACCTGTCCAGAAACTGATTGAGGTCGGATGCCAGCTCCCCGAATTCATCCGTGCTCTTTATGGGCGCTCGTAATGACAGATCATTGCCGGCCCTAGACAGCCGCGACACTACAGAGCGCAGCGTGAGCAGCGGCTCCATGCGAATGCGGCAGTCTCCGAACTGGCCACGACCGCCAGACTGCTTCTTGTGGCGACCTTGACCCTCGGCCTCCCGCGTGATCGTCTCGCGATACGCGATCTTGGGCTGCTCCGTTTCCACGTTGACCCCATACTTGCGCGCCATCCGTTCGAATTGCACGTCCAGGTGCAGCTCGCCCACCCCCCGGGCGATCGTCTGATGTAGCTCGGCATTGAAGGAAGCCGAGAACGTCGGGTCCTCCTCGTGGAGCTTGGGAAGCACTTCGCCCAGCTTGTCCTCGTCGCTGCGGGTCACCCCCTTGATGGCGATGGAGATATCGGCGCTTGGAAACTCGATCCTTTCGAGCTGAATGCGCGTTCCGACGTTGCACAGCGAGTCGTTCGTGTGCGTGTGCTTGAGCTTGGCGATCACTCCGATGTCTCCGGCATGCAGAGTGGGAACCTCGAACCGCTCCTTGCCCATCGGAATGCTCAGGTGATTGAGCTTTTCCGGTTTGCCGTCGGACGCGTTCACGACCTCGCCTCCGTTGGAGACCGTCCCCGAGAAGATCCGGAAGTACGACAGGTCGCCGACGTGGGGCTCGGCCGCGGTCTTGAACACGAGCGCGGCAAGCGGTCCATCGTCGCTGGCGACGTACTCCTCGCCGTCAACGACCTCGGGTTTCGCCTCGGCCGGATTCGGGCACAACTCCACGAGCTTCTTCAGGAGGGCTCGCATTCCGTAGGTGAGCGTCGATGACCCGCAGAAGACGGGGTAGACCTCGTTGCGCGCCATGCCTCTCGCCATCGCGTCGATGGCCTCTTCGCGCGAAATCCTCCCACCTTCCAGGTACGCCTCGAGAAGGCTTTCATCCGTAGTGGCGAGCGTCTCCTGAAGCTCGGTCTCCCACTGGGCCTCCTTCTCCTTCAGGTCGTCCGGGATGTCCGCCTCGTCATACTCTCCCGTCGCGGTGCCCTTCTTGTAAACGTGCGCCTTCTCACTGAAAAGGTTGATGATGCCGGAAAAATCCTCACCCTCTCCGATCGGGATCTCGACGGGCAACGCGTTCTCCGTGAGGCGCGACTTGATCTGGGCGAACACGCCGTCGAAGTCTGCGTGCTCCTTGTCCATCATGGAAATGAAGAGGATCCGGGGAATTCCGCGTGCCTCGCAGTACTCCCACACGCGCTCGGTGCCCACCTCGACGCCGGCGGCCGCAGAAACGACGATGATGGCAGCATCCGCCACACGCACGGCCGAAAGGGCCTCTCCCGTGAAATCGAGGTAACCAGGGGTATCGAGCAAGTTGATCTTCACGTTCATGTGCTCGGCGAAAGCCGGAGTCAGTTGAATCGAGATCTCGTGCGAGTGCTCCTCCGGCGTGTGCATCGTCAGAGCCGTACCCTCTCCCACGTCTCCGTGGCGCTTCGACGTGCCAGCCACGAAACAAAGGGAGTCGATGAGGCTGGTCTTTCCCGCACCCCCGTGGCCCAGAACCGCGATGTTGCGGATGCGGTCGGTCGTGTATTCCTTGGCAAACGCCATGTAGCGAAATCTCCGAGATCCGATGAGGGGGATTCGATTCTAGGGGGGGCGACAAGACCAAGCAAGCAAGGCTTTTCCCCTCTCACCCGTCCGGAGGATCACGCCTCCGCGATCACTTCGGGCGGAAGGCACTCCCCATGATCTGCGGGTCGAAGTAGCCGGTCTCACCGGTCATCGCGTAGCGATACAGCACCGCAGTGTAGATGCCACCCAGCGCCGACCCCAGGAGTCCGATAAAGACGTAGCCGAGCATCGCGATGCCGATCACGACAAAGACTCCGACCGGCCCAAAAACCATGGCCGCCAGGTAGGCCGCGGCTCCCGATATCCCCGTCCAACCCAACCCGATCAGCAACATGGCCCAGGTCAAGCCGAAGTTGCCCGTGACCTGCTCGCCCCATGTGCGCTTGAAGATCGCCGCGCTCTCCTTGATGGCGTCGATCGGTCCGATGTCCTTCGTGACGAGTACCGGAACGGCGAGGTAGGTCGAGAGCGTCCACGCCATTCCGGCGAACGCGGCGCCGATCTTCCCGAGAATACCGGACCTCTCGGAGATCATGCGCAGGGCCATGCCGACCGTGGCAGAAATCACGGCGTAGCCCAAGATGGCACCCATGCGCTTGGAGGCGATCGCGAGACCGTCACCGACCGTCGGGTCTCCTCCGCCCAACCGGATGAGCGCAGCGCCGACGAGGGCGGCGTTGAAGAAGAAGATTACGGTGTAGTTGACCACGTAGAACAGGAACATCACCGACATTGCGAGATATCCAGACTCGTCACCCCCAAAGACGTCACCCGCGCCCGTCAACACGATCGGAGTGATGAAGCTCGCCATGACGAGCATGCTCGCGAAACCCGACATGATGGGGAACGCCAGCAGCTCCTTGTCGAGCTTCAGAACGTTCATGCTCGCCTTCATCAACGCGATGCTGTTCCCAATGCTTCCGGCCATTTCGGCACCTCCGAATCTGGACAGGCAGACCCCGCCTCTTGCTATCCCGTAACGTGTGCTTCTCTTCCCGAAATTGAAAGAGCCGGGTGTCCGTTCGCGGCGCTCAACGACGCAGTCGATCGGCCTCCGCTTCGGTCTCCACGAGCTGCCCCGTCGTAAGCTCGAGCACGAGGCGATCGAGATCGTAGATCTTGTCCAGAGCCTCCAGAATCGCACGGACATCCACGGTGACAGACCGATTCGAATCGGGGAGATAGATGTAGTCTCCCGGCAGGCTCTCGATGTTGCCGTCGAAGACGACGCCCACCACTTCCAGGTCGGCGTCGAGGACCGGAGATCCCGAATTTCCGCCGATGATGTCGGCACTCGACACGAAGTTCATGGGCGTCGACAGATCCAGCGTCTCCGGTGGGTTCACCCAGCGATCGGGTAGGGCCCAGTCTTCGTCGCCCGCGTGTGAATAGTGACGATCGTACAGGCCGTACATCGTGGTAAACGCCGGCGCCCATGTGCCGTTGTAGTCGTACCCACCCACGATGCCGTCCGCGATGCGCAGCGAGAACGTCGCGTCGGGGGGCACTTCGGTTCCGTAGATTTCGAAGCGGGCGCGCCCGAGCTCGGCAGCGATCTCTTCCTCCTGTGGAAAGACCCCCGCCACGACCTGTTGAAAGGCGCTGAACGCGGGCAGATACGCACGCACGACGCCGACTGCAGGGTCTGCCATGGTGAGCGAACCGCTCTCGATCGCCTCCACCGCGCTCGCGGAGTCCTGAAGCTGAGATCCCGTCACCACGGCCGACGCCCGAGCCTCGACGCTCTGCCCTTGCAGGACCGCCGACGCCAGCGGAGAGCCGACGCCGTAGAAGTTCTCGAAGTCGCGGAAGCGGGCCTCTACGAACGCCTGATCCAGCTCGATCGCCTGATCGGGCACGGCGTGAAGCTCCTCGACGAGCCCCTCGATCGCCTCGGGCGGGGCCCCACCCTGACGAGCGCTCAGGATTTGGAACGCAATCAGAGCCCGGTGAAGCGTGGCAGACTCCATGTCGGAACTGGTCATCGCGAGGAAAGCGCCGAAGCCCGGCGCCTGGGCGGCCTTCTGCTCCTGCAACAACGCGAGCTCGCCAATGAGCGAACCGTAGCGAGCTGCGAGCTCGGGGTCCGCATCGATCGCGGTCTGGAAGTCCCGCTCCGTGGCTCGACGCCGTGCGATGATCAGAGGGTCCTCGAGTCCTCCGACCTGCCCTTTGTACGCCTTCAGGGAATTGGCCAGGCCGAAGTAGCTGTTCCTGAGGTCACGCTCCTCCGCCTCCTCTGGGTGGGCCGCGATGTATGCGTCCAGGACCGCCATGCGCGTGCGGAGCAACCCGATGACGGAACGGTCGCTGACGTCGCGGCGGAACTCGAGCTCGGCGACGGTCTGGAGTCGGCTCGTCGATCCGGGATTCCCGATGATGAAGATCGGATCCCCGTCCTGGAGTCCGTCAGCGTCGAACGCGAAGTACGAATCGCTCGCGAGCGGCTCTCCGTCGTCGTCGTAGATGCGGAAGAAAGAGAAGTCGAGGTTATAGCGCGGATACGTGAAGTTGTCCGGGTCCCCGCCGAAGAAGCCGATCTGGAGCTCGGGAGCCATGACGAGCTTGACGTTCGTGTAGCGGCGAAAGACATACGCCGACGTACGGGCCCCGTTGTACAGCGAGATCATCTCGACGACATGACCGGAATCCTCTCCCCCGTGTTCCTGGAGGACACGCTCCTCGATTTCCTCGAGGAGGCTCTCGCGAGCGTCGGCTCTCTCGGCCGAGGGCAACGCGTCGAGCGCCGCGTTAACCTCCTCGGTCACGTCCACGATGTCGACGAGCTGATCGGCCTCGAAGTCTTCGACGGGACGCTCATCCGCCAGATCCTTGGCCACGAGCCCATCGTCGAGGAGCGATTCCCCGTCGCCTGAGACTTGCGACACGAACTCACGAGCGCAGTGGTGGTTGGTCAGGACCAAGCCGTTGGGGGACACGAACGACGCGGAGCAACTCGGAATCCTGAGCGCACCAAGGCGCGCCTTCTCTAGCCACGCCTCATCCGGACGGAAGCCGTACGTCTCCTCCAAGTAGTCAAGCGGAGGGAATTCGAACGTCCACATCTTGCCCTGATCGAACGGGCCGGCCTGAATGGTGTCGAGGTCGACCCCATAGACGAACGGTCGGGGCTCGACGGAGGCGGGCGCCGCCTCGGCTTGCGGAGTCGCCTCAGGCGTCGACTCCGCTGCGGAGGAATCTTGCTGGGCCGGCGCCGGCGGCTGAGCCGGTGGCGAGGCGCCTCCACAGGCGGAGAGGAACAGCACTCCGACCAGACCCGCGTGTCGCCGAACAACGCCCACAGCACTCATCCACATCATGGCTTACCTCTTCGGAGTCTCTCAGAAGGCTGTTGAAAAACTACAGTGGGGCCCGCGCAGGGGTATCGCGAGGGTTGGAGCAGGAACGGCGACCATCGTCGCCTAGCTACGGCGAGAAGGTAGAGACACCACAGCCTTCCCACGGTCACCCGGAGGCGCGGTCGGCCTCAGTTCGTGCGGTGCTTCTTGGAGACTTCGTCGAGCAGATTCAGTTCCGCACGAGTCAGGGAAGACATTCCCTTCGCGGAAATCTTGTCGAGCACCGCGTCGACCTTGTCATAGAGCGCCGAATCTTCACGGCTCGTCTTGCCGGGCGCGCTGCCCTGCGCGTGCTGCTGTTCGCCGTCCTCGCGCGGCACGATCGCGAGGCGACGTCTCTTCATGGCCGCACGCTTGAAGCCCTTGATGGCCTTGCCGGTACGCCAATCAGCCTTGAGGTAGAGGAAACCGGCGACGAGCCCCCCCAAGTGGGCGAAGTGCGCGATGCTGCCGCCGCCTTGGGTGCTGCCCACCGCGCTCAACAGGTTCGACAGGGCCAGGAAGCCGACCAGGTACTTCGCCAATACGGGGAAAATTCCGAAGACGTAGATCGGCGCGTTCGGCCAATTCATCGCGAAAGCGAGCATCACCCCGAACGTGGCCGCCGAGGCCCCCACGATCGATGCCGGGAGGAACAGGAAGCTGAGCGCGACGCCCCCCAGTCCACACACGACGAAGTACCGCAAAAATTCCCGTTCGCCCCACCGACTCTCTAGCGGCGGACCGAAGAAGAAGAGCACCAGCATGTTGACGGCCAGATGCCCGAGGTCCGCGTGGAGAAACATGTAGGTGATGGGGCCCCAGGGCCGGAAGATGATCTGCCTGGGTTGGAACGCGAACCACTCGAACATGAACCCCCGCCCCACCGCCAGCGTGACCACGAAAACGACCACATTCGCGATCAACAACCGCTTCACCATGGGGGTGAGCAGGAAGCTGAAGCCGAAGCGAGTATCGTAGCTCATGGAGCGCCGGGGACATGGGAGTCCTATCGAACCCCGCACTCAGGCGCCGGGTTCCTGGTGACCTTAGACGCCTTCGCAGGTCACGCCCCGTCGGTAGAATGCACGCGGCGCCGTGAAGACGCGAGTCGAGCGATCCGGTCACACAACTCCGGGAAGCCGACGCCGGCTGCCTGGGCGCCCTTGGGAAGGAGGCTATTGGCGGTCATTCCGGGAAGGGCGTTCGCCTCGAGGCACCAAGCCTCGCCGCTGTCGTCCAGAATGAAGTCGACCCGAGAGTAGTCTCGGAGCCGGAGGACCGCGTGCACTCGGAGGGCCAGCGCGCGCAGGCGCCGAGACACCTCGTCCGGGATCTCCGCCGGAAAGACTTCCTGTGCCAGTCCCGCCTGATACTTGCACGCGTAATCGAAGATCTCATGCTCGGGAATGATCTCTCCCACGGGAAACGTCTCTCCACCGACGACCGCAACCGTGAACTCCCTTCCTGCGTGATAGCGCTCGAACAGGACGACGTCATCCCACGTGACACTCTCCTCGATTGCGGCTTCGAGCTCCGTCCGGTCGTGGGCGAGAACGAGGCGGAGCGATGACCCGCCGCCGGCAGCCTTCACGATCACGGGCAACCCGAGCGCGTCTTCGACCTCGTCCGCCGTAGGCGAGCCGGTCAGCCAGTCGGGCGTCCGTATGCCGGCGTCGCGCAGGAGGCGCTTGCTGACATCCTTGTCCATCGCGAGCGAGCAGCCGAGTCGATCACTGCCAGTGTACGTAACGCCCGCCACGTCGAGCAAAGCCTGGATCGTCCCGTCCTCGCCGCTACCGCCATGGAGCGCGAGGAAGAACACGTCGATCTCGCCGAGGCTCGGGTCACGCGCCAACGCGACGGTGCGCCCGTCGTCGAGTCGGGCCAGCTCGACGGACCCCGGGGGCGCAGAGCTCACACCGCCCTCGAGAAGCGACCTC
>JADFLD010000104.1 GCA_022564535.1 Gemmatimonadota bacterium | reverse complement strand
GGCAGGGCCAGCGCGACTATTTCGAACCAGGCCGCCATGGCGGCGAACCGGGGGGTCAGCCCGCCGATTCCCGCTCTGAGAGCGGCAGGCTGCACCATTGCCCTGGGCACCGACAACAACACGAACGACGTCTTCGAGGTGATGCGGATCGCTCTGCTCACGGAACGGATCCGGCGGAACCGCGACGGGGACCAGATCCCCGGCCTCCAGCCCCAGCCGGAAGACATACTCGCGGACGCGACGCAAGGCGGCGCGCGGGCGGTGCAGCAGGAGGAGTCCCTCGGCACGCTCGAGGTCGGGAAGAAGGCAGACCTTCTGGTGCTGGACACCCAGCGTGCGCACCTCGTGCCGGCGGGCCGCATCCTGTCCGCGGTGGTACACAGCGGCCATCCGGGCGACATCGAGTCGGTCATGATCGGAGGCCAGTTCGTCATGCGCGACGGCACGGTGCTCACGATGGACGAGGAGAGCATCATCAGGGAGGCCGATGCGGTCGGGAGGAGGGTCTGGGGCCAGATATTGGAGGCCGGCCCCATTGCCGTGCCGCGTCTGCCGCGTCCGAGCTGAGCCGCTCGGCCGACGACCCCCGTGGGAGTCCGGCGAGTATGAGCCCCGTGTAGCTCGAGCGCCTCGTCAGGCGCGCCACGGATACGGTGGCCTTCGCGTGTGCCAGTCGGTCTCACGCTGGTACGACATCCCGAAGTCCAACGCCGCCTGATCGTCGAAGGGCGACGCGACGATCTGCAGGCAGAGCGGAAGCCCGTCGGGGTCGAAGCCGCATGGAACGTTCAGGCCCGGGTGGCCGACGAGGTTCGCGATGTAGTTCAGCCGCGGGGTGGCCGCATCGAAATCTTCAGGCGGCTCCCACTCGTTTCGGGCGGGGATGGGCCAACCGCCGCTGACCTCACGGAGCGCCGCGCCGTTGGGCCACGTGGGAGCGATGACCGCGTCGTACCGCGACACGATCTCGTCGGCCTCGCGGGCGAGCTGACTGCGGATGCGCTGAGCCGTGAGGTAATCCGACGCGGGCATCATCCGGCCCGCCATCCATCCGGCGGCGCGGTCCGCATTGAAGGAGAACATGCCGGCCGCGCTCCCGTCCGCGAACATCGGCTCGAAGACCGTCCCGCTCTCGACGGTGACGATCGTCGTGAAGAGCGCACCGGTCGGGTACAGCGGTAGCTCGATGTCCTCGACGATTACGCCCATGCGCTCCCAGACGTCGAGCGCCTCCTGGAAGACCTGACGGTTGTGGTCGGACTGGGTGAGCAGGAACTCCCGGCGATGCACACCCAGTCGTTTCCCGCGCATGCTGCCGGGGTCCGCCCGGAAGTTGAACGGACGATCGGTCGAAGAATTGTCACGCGCGTCGAATCCGACGATCTGCTGGAGAATATGCCCACAGTCCTCGGCCGAGCGCCCTACCGGCCCGATCTTGTCCAGACTCCACGACAGCGCCATGCAGCCATGGCGACTCACGCGGCTGAACGTCGGCCGCAGGCCAGAGGCGCCGACGGCGGATGCCGGAAAGACGATGGATCCGCCGGTTTCCGTTCCGATCCCGAAGCCGATGAGTCCGGCCACCGTGGCCGCCACCGTCCCGCTAGAGGAGCCGAAGCTGGTCCGGTCCAGCTTCCACGGGTTGAGCGCAGAGCTCGTATTCCCACCCGCGAACTCGCCGAGCGACATCTTCGCCATGAGTATGGCGCCCGCGCTCTCCAGCTTGTCGATGACCGCCGCGTTTCGGTCCGGGACGCGATCTCGAAAGATGCCCGATCCCCAAGTCGTGCGGATGCCGGTCGTGTCCAGAAGATCCTTCACGCCGTACGGGATGCCATGAAGAATGCTGCGCCGCCGCCCTGCGCGAAGCTCCGAATCGGCGAGCGCGGCCGACTCGAGCGCCTGCTCCCGTACGATGGTGACCATCGTGGAAAGCATGCCGCCGTGGTCGGTGCGCGGCTCGCTCGGAAGGTCGAAGGGGGGCGGGTCGAGCTCTTCCGCCCGATCGAGATACATCTGGGTCAGCTCAACGGAGGTGATCGATCCCGATGCCAAGCGGTCCGCCAGCTCACGAACCGTCAGGAAATGAACGGCCTCCTGCACGCTAGCCCCTCCGGAAGATCGTGAGCGGTTGCTCGTCGTCGCTGAGCGGGAAGCTCCTGAGCTCTGCGGAGATCTCGATGCTGTTCGCGACCGCGCGTCGAAGCCTTTCGAACTCCTCGGGCTGGTCGTAGATGCTCCGTGGGCCCTGGGCGTCGAGGAGCGCGCGCACGGTCTCCGCCCTCACCTCGCCCGTCTCGGCGACCTGCGTACAGGCCTGCTGCCAGGTCATGGCCAATGCGGCGGCACTCGCCCCCGCAACCTTGGTGAACTGCCGACGATCGATTGTCATCATTTCCCCCGGAGAGCGCCGATGTTAAGCACACCGCGACGGGCGGGGCAACCTTTGCCCGTCGCTTTCGGTGCCTCTACCTTCGCCCCCCGCCCCGGTCTCGATCTCGGGGTCGGTACTCCGCCCGAGATCTCCGTCGACCCAGGATCCGCCCACGTTGCGAGTCGTCCACCTACAGGATATCCCCGAACGGATTCGAGAGGGTTTCGACGCGTCGCTTCGCGATGCGGGCTTCGACGCCACGTGGGCCGGGCAGAACGAAGACCGGGCGTTGCCGGAGATCGCGTCGGGAGCCGGCGCACTGCTGACGTCCCGTCGCCGGATCGGGCGGCAGCTGCTCGAGGTGCCCGGTTTGCGGCTCGTCCAGGTCACGGGCCGGGCGCCATGGGCGGTGGACTGGGAGGCGGCCCACGAGGTCGGGGTCCCTGTCTCCGTGCTTCCGCACGGTGGAGCCGTCGCGGTCGCGGAGCAGGCGATGGCGCTCATGCTCGGGTTGTATCGAATGCTCGTCGAGGGCCATCAGGGCACCCTCAACGGGGCCTATCAGGCACGCGGAGTCGATCCCGTTCGAACGTCGGAGCGAGTCATCTCCTTCAACTGGCTCGGCTTCGACTCGGTTCGTCAGCTCTATGGGAAGCGCCTCGGTCTCGTGGGGTTCGGTGACATAGGGATCGAGGTCGCGCGACGCGCGCAATCCTTCGACATGGAGGTCGTCTACTTCAAACGGACGCCACTCCCGGAGTCGTACGCGGCGATGGCCGGGGTGCGGGCCGTACCGCTCGACGAGCTTTTGGCGACGAGCGACATCGTGAGTCTCCATGTGCCACACACGGACGCCACCGAAGGCATGATCGACGCCGCGGCACTCGCCGCGATGAAGACCGACTCGATTCTCGTGAACACGGCGCGCGGTGGCCTGGTCGACGAACGGGCCCTGGTCGAGACGCTACGTACGGGGGGAATCGCAGGGGCGGGGCTCGATGCGTTCGTCGACGAACCACTCCCGGTCGGTCATCCGTTGACCGATTGCCCCAACGTGCTTTTCTCCCCCCACATTGGCGGAGGGACCGGGGGCGGGCAGCGGGGCATGATCCGAGGCGTCGTGGAGAATCTGGAACGCCTCGAAGCCGGCGAAACGCCCCTCGGACTAGTCGGACCCGACGGTTCCCCCCTCGAAGGCGGGTCGTTCGTGGGGCGTGACGCGTGATCCAGGATCCGCTTCTGGTTCTCACCTTCATGCTGGGCGTCGTGGCGTTCACGCGGTGGCTCGAAGAGCGGTTCGAGTGGGTGAAGAAGATCAGTTCGGCCGTGGTCTGTACGCTCCTTGGCATGGCGTTCGCGAACCTCGGCGTGATCGAGCACACCGGTCCGATGCACGCGGCCGTGTTCACCTACGCCATTCCGTACGCGATCGTGCTGATCATCATGGGGACGAACATGCAGGAGCTCGCGAGCGCGGGGCGTCCGATGCTCATCGCCTATGGCGCCGCGTGCCTCGGGAGCTTCGCGGGGGGGATCGCCGCGGGCGCGATGATGGCCGACTGGGTCGGCCCGGAGACGTCGAACCTCGCAGGCGCATTCTCGGCTGCGTTCGCGGGTGGCGGCATGAACTTCGCGGCGGTGGGGCAGGGGCTGGGAATGGACTCCAGCACATTCGCTGCCGCCGCGGTGGCCGACAACCTGTCGACTGTCCCGTATCTGCTCGCCCAAGTCGGACTCGTGGGCGTGTTGAGCGCTACGTTTGCGCGTCGTTCCGGAGGCACGGAGAACGCCTCGGCGACCGCCGACGGAGCGGACGAAGAGGCCATGCGCCGTCGCTGGACCCATGCGGAGCTCAGCATCACCGATCTGGCGATTCTGGGCGCGCTCCCGCTGCTGGCCCTGTGGACTGCCCGGTACCTGGGCGGGTTCATACCCGCCATTCCCGAGGTGCTCTGGCTCACCACGCTCGCGTTGATCGTTGCGCAGTTTCCGGTGGTTCAGAAGCTGCACGGCGCCGAGGTCATCTCGTACTTCGCGCTTCACATCTTCTTCATCGTCCTGGGCGCGGCCTCAGTCCTCTCAGAGGTCGCTTCCGCTGGGCTGCCGATCTTCACGTTCATGGTCGTGATCATTACGGTGCACATGGTCGTTGCCTATGGTATCGGATGGCTCGCGAAGGTCGATCTCGCTACCGTGTCGATCGCGAGTCAGGCCGCGATCGGCGGGCCGGGGTCGGCGCTCGCCATCGGCATGGCCATGAAGTGGCACAAGCTCGTGGCGCCCGCCGTGGTCGTGGGAATTTTTGGGTACGCGCTCGGCAACTATCTGGGCTTTGCTTGCGCGTGGATCGTTCGGTCTCTGGTCGGCTGATGATCGAGTCCATCGCAGGGTGCGACGCGCTCGTCACCGGGAGCAGTCGAGGGCTCGGCTTTGGCGTCGCGCGCGTCTTCGCGGAAGCCGGGGCCCGTGTATGGATGATTGCGGAGGTGGAGGGCGAGCTCGACGAGGCCGCGGAGGAGATCCGGACCGTGGGTGGTGAGGTGGAGATCCGTACGGTCGACCTCACGGATCGGAGGGCCTGCGTGGCGCTCGCTCAGGAGGTGCGTTCCGAGGCGCCGAAGCTGCGCGTATTGGTCAACAACGCGGGAGTCCTCGAGCGGCAGGCCGTCACGGACATCGATCTGGACACGTGGGACCGAACCATCGCAGTGAATCTGACCGCTCCCATGGTGCTCTGCCGTGAGTTGGCGCCTGGTCTCGCGAAGACCGGTGGATCGATCATCAACGTCTCCTCCCGAGCGGGCACGCTCGCGTTCGCGACGGAGGCCGCGTACTGCGCTTCGAAGTTCGCGCTCGAGGGGATGACCCGTTGCCTGGCGCTGGAGCTCGAGGGGTCCCCGGTGAGCGTCAATACGGTGACTCCAGGACTGCGCCTCAAGCCGACGTCGCTCACGCGAGCCGACGCTGCCGCGGCGCCTACGTCGGCCAGGGCCGAATGGAACGATCCGGTGAGCCTCGGGCCGGCCTTTCTGTTTCTGGCCGGTCTGCGTGGCGGAGTGAGCGGCTGCCGATTCGACGCTCAAGTACTCACTCAGGCGATCGAGACGCACGGCGACGCCGACGTATTGCGTCGCATCGACGCATTTGCCGAACACGTTCCCCCTCGCGTCACAGCGACCCCATGACGGGCCCAACCCGGGTCGAGCGCTCGCTCGCGAAACGCGTTCGAGTCGCGATCGGCTCAGCCAAGGGGGGGCGCGCGTCGGTCGACGCGCCCGCGGCCGGCCTCCTCGACTCCCTCCGTCACCATCTCCTGGCGGGGGAGACCCACTACCCGGCTCGACCGGGCATGACTCCGCTCCGCGAACGCATCGCCGCTCGTCTTGCCGAGGTCGGTCTGCCGGCGCGTGGGGCCGAATCGGTCCTGGTGACCGCGAGCGAAGGAGAGGCCGTCTTCGTCACCCTGCTTGGTCTGGGCGTGGTTCCGGGTGGATCCGTCGCGGGCTCGATATCCGCCGTGCATCAGCCGCTTCTCGACTGGACGGACGTCAAAGTGTCCGAGGGCGCCGCGACGTCACCGATCGTGACGATCGGCGATCGCCTCTTTGGGGATGACGGTTTCGACCTCGATCCCGACGAAATCATCATCGGCTCTCTCGACGGACTCGACGGAATGAGACCCTTCACGCTCGGTTTCGTCGGGGCGCAGCCAGATACGGTCGCAACGATCACCAAGTGGAAGCAGGCGTCGTCCATCTGCGCACCGGGACCGTCGCAGCGGGCGGCCCTGTGGGCGTTGGGAGTCCGGCCGTGAGCGAGCGATCGGACGGCGCCGGCGCGGTGCGGTCGGGTGAGAAGGCTACCACGCTCCGTTACAACCTCATGGATCTCGCGCGGACGCGCGGCGACGTGATCTCTCTGGGTCGGGGTGATCCCGATCTCGACACGGCGAGCGACATCATCGAGGATGCCGTAGCTGCGTTCGCGGACCCACCGACGTTCACCGAAGAGGACCAACGGCTCGGGCTCTCGTCACTTCGGCATGGAATCGCGGACCGACTCGAGCGCGAGAACCGAATGCTGAAGGGCGCGGGTGCTGTTGTGCTCCTGGTCTTGCTGGCCGTCGCCGTCATGGGCGCGACTGCAGGGATTCCTGATGTGGTAAAGGCGCGGGCCTTTCATGTGATCGCGAAGGACGGCACCGCCCTGGTGAAGCTGGAGGACTCTGCAGGCGAGAACAGCGGAAGGCTCGGGACGGTCACTACTCTGAACGGGAAGGGGCAGGAACTCGTGAAGCTTTCAATGACCACGAATGGCGAGGGCCTAGACCAATCGGGAGACCCCCCAGCTTCAGCTGGGGAGGCAGCCGGAGTTTGACATTTCCGGGAGTCTCATGAGACTCCCTCCCGTGAGCCGCCAAGCAACGCGAGAGGGAGCAATTCATGAGACACGTAGGAAGTTTAAGCCACAGTCGTTGGGAGTGTAAATCCGCGAATACATCCGGCACCAAGAACACGAGGATCAAAGAGTCGATCAGCTGAACTTGATGTAGCAGTCAATCCCCCTTTAGGGGGTTCAAGGGTCCGCGCAGCGGTCCCGTTTACGCCGCTTTGAGCGGCTCACAATCTAAAGCCACCGGCTTTGCTGGTGGGTACTTACTGAGTTGAATGATTACAAA
>JADFLD010000001.1 GCA_022564535.1 Gemmatimonadota bacterium | reverse complement strand
TCGGACCGCGACGGCATGCGGATCGTCATCGAGCTCAAGCGTGATTCGGTGCCGGAAATCGTGTTGAACCGTCTGTACAAGCATACGCAGATGCAGTCCACGTTCGGGATCATCATGCTGGCGCTCGTGAACGGCGAGCCGAAAGTGCTGTCGCTTCGCAAGATGCTTCAGCACTACATCGACCATCGCCTGATCGTCATCGTGCGGCGCACCGAATTCGATCTGGCCCGTGCGCTGGATCGCGAACACATCCTCGAGGGGCTGAAGATCGCCGTCGACAATATCGACGAGGTCATCAAGCTTGTCCGCGCCTCGAAGGACACCGAGGTCGCTTCGGCCCAGCTGCAGGAGAGGTTCGAACTGTCCGAGCGTCAGGCGAAGGCGATTCTCGACATGCGTCTGGCTCGACTCACCGGACTCGAGACCGAAAAGATCGAGGCTGAATTGGCCGAGGTCCGCGAGATCATCGCCGAGTTGCGCCGCATCCTCGGTTCCGAGACGGTCCGCATGGACATCCTCAAAGACGAGCTTGCAGAGATCTCGAAGAAGTACGGCGACGATCGCCGAAGCGAGATCACGCACGCGATCGGGGCGTTCAACGTCGAAGACCTGATCGTCGAGGAGGACATGGTCGTGACCGTGTCGCACCAGGGTTATGTGAAGCGACTCCCGGTCGACACGTACAGAGCCCAGAGGCGTGGCGGCCGTGGGCTTCGTGGCATGGACACGAAGGCGGAGGATTGGGTGGAGCACCTCTTCGTCGCGTCGACGCACGACTACCTCATGATCTTCACCCGACGCGGCCAGTGCTACTGGAAGAAGGTGTGGGAGATCCCGGTCGGGAGTCGGATATCACGCGGCAAGCCGATCGTGAATCTTCTGAATCTAGGACCCGAGGAAAGAATCGCCGCGGTGGTGCCGGTCCGGGAGTTCAGCGAGGATCGCTACCTGATTTTCGGAACCCGGCTCGGCGTCGTGAAGAAGAGCGCGCTGTCGGCGTACGGCAACGTGCGTACGGTGGGGCTCAACGCGATCAATATCGTCGAAGGTGACGAGCTCATCGAGGTGAAAATCACGTCCGATGGCGACGAGATCGTGCTGGCGAGTCGCAAGGGCATGGCGATTCGCTTCAAGGAGAAGGATGCGCGTCCCATGGGGCGGGCCACGGCGGGCGTTCGTGGCTTGCGGCTGCGAGAGGGAGATGAGGTCGTCGGCATGGTGGTGGCGAGGCCGGAGTCGACGCTCTTGGTCGTCTCCGAGCTGGGACTCGGCAAGCGGACCGAGGTCGATGCGTACCGACTCCAGAAGCGCGGTGGCTACGGCGTCATCAATCTCAAGGTTTCCGAAAAGACCGGGGAGGTCGTGGCGGTCCGTGCGGTAACCGAGGATGAGCAGTTGATGATGATCACGAAGAACGGCGTCGTGAATCGTCAGCGTGTCTCCGAGATTCGCGTCATCGGGCGAGCCACGCAGGGCGTGAGGTTGATGAATCTCGACAAGGGTGACGTCGTGGTCGACGTCGCGAGAGTGATCGTCGACGAGGAGAACGACGCAGAGAACGGCGAAGAGAACGGCGAGGAGAACGACGCAGAGAACGACGCAGAGAACGGCGAGGAGAACGGCGAAGAGAACGGCAAAGAGAACGGCGAGGAGAACGGCGAGGAGAACGGCGAAGAGAACGGCGACACGAGCGAGGGAGCGACCGATGCCACGTCGGTCGAGGAGCCCCGGGAAGAGTCTTGAGTGAGATCGTCCAGGGCGAGGGGCTCGTTGGGCTGACCGAGATCGAGTCGGCGGCTCGTCGGCTCGCGGGGATCGCGGTCGCGACCCCGCTTCTCATGGCCGATGCGATATCCGAGGCGGTCGACGCCCAGGTGCGACTCAAGTGCGAGAACCTGCAGCGGGCTGGGTCGTTCAAGATACGGGGGGCGTACAACTTCGTGTCGCAGCTCTCCGACGACCAGGTTTCGTCGGGCATCATCACGTACTCATCGGGAACCATGCGCAGGCCGTGGCTCTAGCGGGCAAGCTGCGTGGAGTGCGCGTCGTCGTCGTGATGCCCACGACGGCACCCAAGGTGAAGCGGGACGGTGCAGGAAGACTCGGGGCCGAAGTCGTGTTCGAGGGGACTACGTCCGTCGAGCGTCAGCTCCGGGCCGAGGAGATCGCCGAGAAAGAGGGGCTGGTGATCGTGCCCCCCTTCGATCATCGCCACATCATCGCGGGGCAGGGAACCGTGGGTCTCGAGATCGTGCGGGATTGGCCCGACGTCGACATCGTCCTCGCTCCGATTGGGGGTGGTGGCCTCGCGAGCGGCGTGGCCGCTGCGGTGAAGCGGGCGCTCCCGTCCGCGAAGGTGATCGGCGTCGAGCCGGTGGGCGCTGCATCCATGTACAAAGCGTTGGAAAACGGCTCGCCGGTCCTGCTCGAAGAAATCGACACGATCGCGGATGGACTTGCTCCCGTCATCGTCGGCGAGCTCACCTTCGAGCATGCACACAGCCTCATGGACGACGTGGTTACCGTTGACGATGCGTCGATCCGGGCGGCGACGAGTATGCTGATCAACCGTCACAAGATCATCGTGGAGTACAGCGGCGCGGTGACCACCGCGGCCTTGCTCTCGGGACAGGTGAAGACAGAGGGCCTGCGGGTGGCCGTGATCGTCAGCGGCGGAAACCTCGATCCGTCCCTGCTGGCCGAGCTCACCTGAGCGGGCCTAGGCCGGACGTGCGACGCATCGTCCTGTTCGACATCGACGGAACGCTGCTGTGGGGTGGTCCCGCCAAGGGAGCCTTTTGCGAAGCGATGGTCGAGACGTATGGGACCGAGGGTGACGTCGACGGCGTGAGCTTCGCGGGGAAGACCGACCCCCAGATCGCTCGTCAGCTTCTGAGAGGCGCCGGCATGGACCACGAAGCCATCGAGGGCCGCTTCGATGAGCTGTGGACGCGCTACCTGGCGCATCTCGAAGCGCGCCTTCCCGACGACCCGGTCACCGTCCTTCCCGGTGTGACCGACTTGCTCACGGCGCTTGCGGCCTACGACGACGTGGGTGTCGGCCTACTCACCGGGAACATCATCGGCGGAGCTCGCCTGAAGCTCGAGTCCGCCGGCCTGTGGGATCAGTTCCGTTTCGGGAGTTACGGCTCTGACCACGAGGAGCGCAACCAGTTGCCGGCGATCGCGGTTGACCGTGCCCGGGACCTGTGGGGTCCGTCACTGAGGGCTGCAGACGCGATCGTCGTCGGCGATACTCCGAGTGACGTCGCGTGCGGGAAGGCGGGCGGTATGCGTACCCTGGCCGTCGCGACGGGTAGCTTCAGTCTCGGCGATCTCGAGGTCACTGGGCCCGATCACATCCTCGAGGATCTGTGCTCGACTACAGGTGTCGTCACGTTGTTGATCGAGTAGCCCGCTTTCGCGTATCGCTTGATCGACTCCCCGGGCGGAAACATCTTCTTGTTTGCGACGAATCAATAGAAGCTGGCAGCGTCGGCCCGAGGGCGGCGCCACACTACGAGTCCGTCACAGGCGGATGGTCTGCAAGGAGTGCAAAGTGTCCAGAGGTGAAGAGCGGAGACAGGCCCGCGAGGGCGAGTCCGACATGAGGAAGTTCTACTACATTTTCGGTGCTGTGGCAGCGATCGGCATTGCGGTGGTGGGCTACAACGTGAGTGCAAGCGTTTTCGGCAGTGCGGTGTCGGCGCCGATCGATCTCGATTTGGAGGACGACGCGGCACTGATCGCGTTGGCTCAAGGGATGACGAAGGGGGATCCGGACGCCACGATCACCATCGTCGAGTTCGGGGACTACCAATGTCCGGCTTGTGGGACATTCGCGCTCACCGTGAAGCCCCAAATCGAAGGGGCGTTCGTGGCTTCCGGTCGGGCGAAGTTCGTATTCTACGACTTCCCGCTGGTCGATCTCCACCCCAACGCCTTTCTGGCAGCGCGTGCGAGCCGTTGCGCGGCGGATCAGGACATGTACTGGGAGTACCACGAGACGCTCTTCCGCAACCAGTCTCGCTGGTCTTCGGCCACGAGCCCGGCCGGTGGGTTCGAAGACTACGCCGGAGACCTGGGAATGGATGAGGACACCTTCGGTGCGTGCCTGAACAGCGACAAGCATGCGGACGTGGTGTCGGCGAACATGAGGTTGGGACGGCGGCTGGGGATCTCTGGCACGCCGTCGATCTTGATCGACGCGAACGGCCAGAGGCGTAGAGTGTCGTCCTTCGATTATAGGAGCATCGCCCTCGCGGTCGAGGCGGTCTCCCCGGAGAGTTCGGGCAACTGACGCCTTTCATTTCAATGACAAATTTGGAGTCGGGTCCGACCCCTGGGGACGAGAATCCCGTAGCGCCACCCACGAATCGCATGATCATTACGATTCTGGCGCTGATCGGACTCTTCGTCGCGTTGTACTTGTGGGCTCACAACCTGGGTCTGATGGGCCCGATCGTGTGCGGTGTCGGTGATTGCGGCACGGTGCAGGCGAGCGAGTATGCGTCGATCGGACCGGTTCCGGTGTCGGCCATCGGCGTTGTCGGGTACCTGACTCTGATCGTTCTCGCGTTCATCGGACTCCAGCAGCCACATCGCTCCTCCGCTCTCATCGGCGGGCTGATGCTGGGCGGCTCGGCCGTCGGCGTGGCCTTCTCCGCGTACCTGACGTACCTCGAGGCGGCGGTGATCCACGCGTGGTGCCAGTACTGCGTGATTTCGGCGATCCTCATCACACTGATCTTCCTGGCGTGTCTGCCCGAGGTGGCACGCCTGAGGGGACGAAGCCCATGAGTGACCAGACCGTAAGCGTGCGGCTCTTGTTCGTCGACGAAGGCTCGTATCACCACGAGGACATCCAAATCCCGGCCTCTTCCGTCGACGCCTACGACCGACTCATCGATTGTGTCCGCGAGGACCCCTTGGTCCTGAAGCGCGTCTACGTTGACGTGGAGCGACTGTGCGCCGCGTACGTGACCGACGGCGAGTAGCACTCGAGCTTCGCAAGCGCGCGCTCGAGCGTCCAATCTTCGACAATAGCCGGCGGCCAGCGTCCCTCGCATGCGAGCTCCAGGAGTCGGGTCGCCTCTTGCCGTGCCCTTTGCGCCGTCTCTCGATCCATGTGCCGTAGGGCGACGGCCTCCTCGAACTCGTCCTCGTCGAGCAGCGTCACCTGGCCTCCTTGGGGCCACCACACGTCGAGGAAGAGATCCGTCGTATGCCAGACGGGTCCTGTGCGGACGAGCGGTGTCAAGATGTTGGCGTAGATGCCTGAGAAGGATCCGTCGGCCCTATGAAATCGACCGATGTCGTGCCAGGCGTCCGGGAACGTGAACCAGACCGCCAGCGATCCCTTTTCCAGCATGACGTCGCCATCGACCATGATCGGCGACGCCACTTCTATTGGCTCGGAGAGCGTCACGATGACGTCGTCTCGTTCGACGACCACGCGTTGCCTGTAGACCTTCATCCGGTCCGGTAGTCTCTGGTAGTGGATCTCCACCCGGCCCGCGCTGCTCATTTCTCAGGCGGGCCCGCGAGCACCCGTTCTACGAAGACGTCCATGAGCCCTCCGCATACCGCCGGACTCCATGACATGAGGTCCTCGGTCAGGTCGACTCGGACCCGTTCGGCCACGCCCGTTTCGAGCACCCGACGGGCAGACTCGATGACTTCGGCCTCTCCGCATCCCCCGCCCACGGTACCCACGAGGCCGATGAGGTCGTCTACGAGCATGCGCGCCCCCACCTTTCGTGGGGTCGAGCCCTTCGTCCCGACGATCGTTGCGAGCACGCAGGCTCGTCCTGCTTCCCGGGCTGCGGCGAGCGCCTTGCTGAGCGCGCGGTCATCCTCGTGTGTCACGATCCGGTACCCTCGGTCCCGTGGGTCTCTGTCTTGAAGAATCGTTCCGATACTCGCTCGACATCTCTCAAAGAGCGCCCGGTTCCTCCGCGACTGAGCATGACCAGCTCGGCGGCGACCGCGACCGCGATCTCCTCCGGAGTCTCTGCGCCGATGTCCAGGCCCACTGGAGCGTAGATTCGATCGATCAGGTCGCGCTCGAGTCCCTCGTCGATCAATTGCACGTAGGTAGCCCTCACGCGTCGTCGGCTTCCGATCATGCCGATGTAGGCGGGGAGCGGATCGGCCCTGAGCGCGCGCACGAGGCACTCGTAGTCGTATTTGTGACCCCGGGTAACGAGCAGGATGTGGGTCCGCTCGTGAATCGGCACGTCCGCGAACGGATCGGAGAAGTCGGCGCGGATGAGGCGTTCGGCGTCGGGAAAGCGCTCACGCGTAGCGAAGTCCGGTCGGTCATCGAGGACGGTGACGCGGTATCCGAGAAGAGCGCCTATGTGGGCCATCGGCTGGGCTATATGGCCGGCCCCGACGACGATCAGCTCCTGCACCGGTCTGCGCAGCTCCAGATAGAGCTCGACGGGCCCTTCGTCGGTTTCCACGATCCGCAGCCCGTCACGGGCGATCTCCGCGTCGATTTCCTCATCCATGAGCCGGAGCGCCTCGTCATCGAGCGCCGCGGCTCCCAGGCCTCCGTGCGTGTGCACCCCGCCCGGGGTGCGGAGGCGGACGAGGCGACGTCCGGCCAGCTCCGGATCGCGGGCTGCCACCACGGTGACCGCGGCGGCGGTCCCGCCCGCTTCCGCGGCGGCGATCAGGAGTTCCGAGGCTTCGGCCGCTCCGAGGGTCATGCGTCGGGTTCGGCCGCGAGGGCCGCGCGGTACGCTTCCGGCGTGTCGATGTCCGCGACCACGCCGGGGTCGGACGATTGCACGAGGTGGGCCGAGTCGAGGTGTCGGTGTACCACGACGCGCGCGCCGCCCTCGAGCTCAGGGTCGAGGAGCTCGTCGAACAACGAGCGACTGAAGATGGCCGGATGACCGCGCTTTCGTCCGCGCATCGGCAGCGTGAGGTTCGCACCGGAAACGCGTGCAGCTTCGAGTAACATCGAAACCGTCTTCGCCTGGACGAGTGGGTGATCGACGGGCAGATATGCGATCCCATCGACCGAGTCGTCGATTGCTTCGAGAGCGATCCTGAGCGAAGTGATAGGTCCCTCTCCCGGGTCGGGATTCACCAGCACTTCCGCCCCAGCCCTCTGGGCTTCCGTGGCGACCTCGTCGTCGCCCTCGGCGGTGACGACGAGGACCGGGTCGCACCCTCCGTCGGCAAGCGCTCGCACGACCCGTCTCAGAAAACTCTGCCCGTCGAGCTCGAGTCGTGCTTTTGGCCGTCCCATCCGCAGCGACGCCCCCGCTGCCGGGACGACGCCCGCGAAGCTCCCGCGACGGGACGCGTCTGTCACCGTTGTTCCGCGGAGCCCGAGAAGGCCGCGTAGAATGTGCGGTCATCCGCCGCCAACTGTTCGAGGACAGGAGCGGGTGCGAACCGGTCGCCGTGGGCTTGATGCAGCCCTTTGACGGTGTCGAGCAGCGCCCGCGGGTGGAGCGTGTCTGCGAACCGGAGGAGTCCACCCCGAAATGGTGGAAATCCCGTGCCCATGATCATGGCCAGGTCCACGTCCTGGGCAGACGTGACGATACCGTCCTCGAGAACGCGGGCGGCCTCGTTCACCATGGCAAGCACCAGACGGTTCCGGATCTCCTGGTCGGTGAAAGGCCGGCGAGACTTCGGCACCGAACTCAACTCCGAGTAGATCGTCTCGTCGATCTGCTTCTCCCGCCCGTCTTCGTACGTGTAGAACCCGACCCCACCCTTCCTTCCCAGGCGGTCCGTTCTGCCGAGCTCGAGGAGAGCGGGTGCCGGCGCGAGTCGCTCACCGAGGCCTCGGTGTAGAGAGGCACCGGCGTGGCCCGTCACGTCGATGCCGACCTCGTCGATGAGACGGAAGGGCCCCATCGGCATTCCGAATATCCGCGCGACACGATCTACGTCCGCGATCGTCGCCCCGTCGCCGAGGAGGAAGCCCGCCTCGTTCAGGTATGGGCCGAGGATTCGGTTGACGAGGAAGCCAGGCCCGTCCCCCACGACGACCGGAACCTTACCCAGCCTGAGCGCGAGCGAGTAGACCGTCGCGATGGTCTCAGCGGATGTATCCGGTCCACGAATGACCTCGACCAGCGGCATCCGGTGGACCGGATTGAAGAAATGCATTCCGCAAAACTGCTCGGGTCGCTCGAGCGCCCCCGCCATTTCGGTCACGGAGAGGGACGACGTATTCGTCGCGAGGACGCAGTCGTGGCCGACGTGCTGCTCCGCCTCGAGCAGGACGGCCTTCTTCACTGCCATCTTCTCGACGACCGCCTCGACCACTAGGTCCGAATCGGAGAGACCATGATACTCGAGCCCGCCCGTGATCAGCTCCATACTCTGCGCGGCCTCACGGCTCGACATCCTTCGTCGCTTCACGGCCTTGTCGAAGAGCCCGCGGGCGTGCTGAAGGCCTCCGGTCACGGCTTCGTGGCGAATGTCCTTCATGTAGACACGGATCGCCTTGCGTGCGGCG
The DNA here is from genome assembly GCA_022564535.1 of Gemmatimonadota bacterium. The sequence goes on along the minus strand of JADFLD010000001.1, from coordinate 16,915 downwards.
AGCTGGCCGATTCCGCCTCCCATGACGCCGGCGCCGATCACGCCGAGCGTAAGGACTGCGTGAGCCTCGACCGCGTCGGCGGCGGGGACGCCCTTTCCCTTTCGTGCCCCTTCACGCATGTGGAATACGTGAAGCAGATTCTTGCAGACCGGAGAGACGATAAGCTCTGCGGCGGCTCTCGCCTCGGCGCCAAGGCTCTCTTCGATACTCTTGGCGAGGTTGTCTCGCAGAATGTCCAGAATTCGGAGTGGGGCGGGGTAGTGCCCCCCCGTGCTCGCCATGACCTTCTTTCGGGCCATCGCCAGGACGATGCGGCGTCCTAGTCCAGTCTCGTCGAGCAGACGGGTTCCGAGCTTTCGCTTGCGAGCGGGGGCGTGCCCAGGGTTTGTCCCGATCGAGAGTGCGAAGTCACGAACCTTCCGCATGAAGAGATTCGCAGGCACGACCTCGGACGCCAACCCGATTCGCTTCGCCTTGCGTGCGTCGACTCTCTTGCCGGTGAGCAGGAGATCCAGCGCCGCCTGAAGGCCGATGAGCCGAGGGAGTCTCGTCGTGCCGCCCCAAGCCGGAAGGATGCCGAGCTGCACCTCCGGTAGGCTCATTCCGGTCTTTTCGGAGTCCGAAAGGACGCGGTAATCACAGGCCAGGGACATCTCGACGCCACCCCCAACGCAGACTCCGTGGATCGCGGCGACCGTCGGAATGGGGAGCGAGGCCAGGTCGCTGTATATGGCTTGACCGAGTCGGATCTGAGTCTCCGCGACGTCGAGGTCCTCGGCTTCCCCGATCTGCTCGATGTCCGCGCCCGCGATGAAGGACCCCGGCTTTCCGCTCCGTATGACGATCACGCGAGCGCGGCCTTCGCGCCCGGCCGCCCGGGCCTCGTCGAGGCACGCTCCGAAGCGGATCATGACGGGCTCCGTAAGAACGTTCAACCGGCGCTCCGCGTCATCGAACGTAATCCACCCGATCGCTTCGGAGTCGATCTCGAACGTGGGGTTGGTGCTGCGGGGCGTCGGAGCTTCGGACACGGGCGCGGGGCTAGAAGGCGGGTGGTTGTCTGGCGTTCACCGATTCGGGCGAACCGGCTGCCTCACAATAGGCGTCGGGGGCGTAAAAGGAAGCCGCCCGGACATCGCAAGTCGCGTGTCCGGGCGGCGGGCTCTTGAACGAGCTTCCTTGTCCCTCGGTGGTAGGTGGGCCCACCCGGTTACCACCACGGGTCGCTAGAGCTTGATGCGCTCCTGCGCGTTCGCTCGGGTGAGGTTGACCGTCATGGGGTCGCCGCCCACGACCGTGATCCTCACGTTCCAGTACAACTCTGTATAGGCCAACTCGTAGCGGGCATGCACCCAGTAGTCCCCGGGCTTCACCTTCAGATTCCTGCGGGCGACGCCGCTGGCGTCTGTCGTGTCGACGACCCAGCTGAGCCCGCTGCTCTTATGGGTATCGGCGAAGGCGGTCCCGATGTCGACGAACGCTTCGTCGGCCCACGTATCCTGAAGAATGCGAACGGAGTCCGACGTACGGATGGTGCCGACTTGCATGGCGTCAAAGCGTTCGAACGTGGCGTCCCTCTCCCGCTCGACCGAAGAGAGCTCACTGTCGAAGTCTCCCCATTCGCGAAAGAGGGCCACGTAGCGGGCTTCACCACGCGAGTAGCCTTCCATGGCCGTATTCAGCCTTTGGAGCGTGTCGCGAATGGTGTTCCAACGTCGTACGGAGGCTTCCCATTCGGCCTGGGCAGCCTGGACAGCGTCGCGCAGCTCGAGCAGCTGCGCAGGCACCTCGGGCTCCGGGGTTCCGTAGGCCGCCGTCAACGAAGCGAAGATCTCGTCGCGATCGAACGGAATCAATTGCACCTCGATGTCGGAGAGGGCGCGAGTGATCGTGCCCTCCCCATCGGGGTTGGGGAGCTCGATCTCAATCGTCACCACGACCTCGGCCGGGCCGCAGCCACCCGCGGTGAGGATAAGGCCCAAAGTGAGCGGCAGGATCCTTCTCATCATAGTGCTGGCTCCGTCGGTCTGCAGAGTTCTGAACGTGAAACGCCCAAAGTTAGCAGGGGCGAAAATGGTGATCAACCTCAAGTCCCTTTGCCGATCGCACGTACGGGCCCTAAACCCGGTCAGTTACGGACGAAATCGGGCAGGATGAACCGAGATGGATCCTGGGCGATCCCGTTGACCTTGACCTCGTAGTGGAGATTCGGAGCCGTCGCCGTGCCCGTGCTGCCCACCTGGGCGATCACATCGCCACGAATGACTTCGTCTCCAACCTGGGCGATCAGCTTCGACGCGTGCCCGTACAGTGTCGTGAAACCGTATCCGTGGTCGATCTCGACCGTGAGGCCGTATCCCACGACCCAACCCGAACGGAGAACGCGTCCTTTGGCCGCGGCCAGAATGGGCGTGCCGGTCGGGGCCGAGATGTCGACGCCCTCGTGCGGAAGCGGACGATTGTGCACCGGGTGCATGCGGGACTGAGAGAACCGGCTGGTGAGCCACCCCTTGGTGGGGAAGATCGACGGCGTCGACTCGAACAAGTCGCGATGAGCGAGCAGCGAGTCCGTCGCTTCTTCGAGGCTCTCCGAGAGCAGACGGGCGCGGCGCTCGAGCGCGCTCAGGTCATACGACGTCGCGAAGATCGATTTGGTGGTCACGGAGTCGGTCGACCAGAGCGGCGACGACTCGGGGAATCCGAGTCCGGGTCCGCCAACGCCGGCCTGCAGCACTTCGGGATCGATGGAAGCCAGCCCCGCCAGGTTGCGGAATCGGGCGTCATTCGCGGCGACGCGGTCGAGCGAGCGCTCGAGTTCCCGGATGCGGTTCTGGAACTGATCCAGCTCCTGCTCGAGGGCGTCATTGCGCGCCTCGAATTGCACCGCCCTCACACGAGCGACGCTGTCCGACCCCAAGATCACCCCGGAAGCGAGCACCATGACGAGAGCAAACGCCGCCCCACCCGCCAGCGACCTCATCGCACGGTCGGAAAGCGAGTACTGCCGGACCGGCCTGTCTTCACCTCGTACGACGAGGAAGGTCCACCTGTCTCGGGCCATGGAATCCACCTGGTTTCCGTGAACGTCGTCCACTAGGAACTACGGTACGCTCAGGGGGGAACTGAACTCGAATCCTGAAACTCAGCGGGGAAAGCTACGGGGCGTCCGAACTCGAAGTCAAGAATCGGCCGAGGTCGGCTCCACTCTCGGAAAGAGCGGGTCGCCCTTTTTAACGATGCGCCCCCTCAACTCGACCGCGAGGGCTTCGTCCAGGGTCGGGGGGTCGTCTAGCCCCAGTGCGCCCGCAAGGAGCTTCATCTTTTTGGGTGCTACCGGCTGAAACAGCGCGCAGAGTACGGTCAGGCAGCGGGCGAGCGTGGCGAGCGTTTCGTCGAGCGCCTGCCCGGAATCGGCGTCCTTCGCCTGAGCCCAAGGCTGGCGCTCTTCGACATAGCCATTGGCCGTGCGTGCGAGGTCCATGGCGGCGGCAAAGGCGTCGTGGACCTTGAGCCTGTCCATCGCTGAACGCACGGTCGAGAGGGTCCGGCGTATGTCCTCGTCGAGGCCCCGCCCCTCAGCATCGGGCACGACGCCGTCCCGGTACTTGACGATCATCGACGTGACCCGACTCGCGAGGTTGCCGAGCACGTTGGCCAGCTCGTTGTATCTCGTCAGAAACCGCTCCGGCGTGTACGATGCATCGCCTCCCGTAGGCATCTCCCGCATCAGGTACCAGCGGACCGCGTCGGTCCCGAACTTCTCGCCGAGCTCGAGAGGGTCGACGACGTTGCCGAGCGACTTGGACATCTTCGTGTCACCGACGACCCACCATCCGTGCGACAGAATCCGCCGCGGAACCGGGAGCCCGACCCCCATGAGAAGCGTCGGCCAGTACACGGCATGTGTCGTGAGGATGTCTTTTCCGATGACGTGCAGGTCGGCGGGCCACCAGGAGCCGGTGACGTCGTCGAAGCCCTGGCTCTCCTTTGCGGCGCGCGGGTCGATGGCTCCCGAGCCCGTCAGGTAGTTGATGAGGGCGTCGACCCAGACGTAGGCCACGTGATCTTCGTCGAACGGCAGTGTGACGCCCCATGAGAGGCGAGATTTGGGGCGGGAGATCGAGAGGTCAGTGAGCGGCTGACGGAGGAATCCGAGAATCTCGTTGCGTCGCACCTCCGGCACGATCCACCCCGGATTCTCCTCGATGTGCCGCACGAGAGCGTCTTGATACTCGCTCATCTTGAAGAAGTAGTTCTTTTCTTCGACGAAGGTGACGGGTTTGCCGCAGATCTGGCACTTCTTGTCCTCGCCGACGTCCTTCTCGGTCCAGTAGCGTTCGTCCGACACGCAGTACCAGCCCGAGTACGTGCCCTCGTAGATCTGGTCCCGATCCCAAAGTCGTTGAAGGAAGGCGGTCACGACCGCCTTGTGCTCCTCCTCTGTCGTGCGGATGAATCGGTCGTGGGAGATGTCGAGCCGCTCCCACGCTACCTCGAAGTGCTCTGCCATCGTGTCGCACAATTCGATGGGCTCCAATCCACGCTTCTCGGCTTCGGCTTGGATCTTCTGGCCGTGTTCGTCTGTGCCCGTCTGGAAGAGAACGTCGTATCCGTTCTGTCGGGCGAAGCGGGCGAGCACATCGGTGAGGATCGTCGCGTACGCGTGGCCCAGATGAGGTTCGCCGGAAGCGTAGTAGATCGGTGTCGTGAGGTACGCGCGCGGTCGACCGTTCACGTGACTTCGCTGTTTCGCTCGGGGGGGCGGAGCTCCTGCGGTGGCCCGACCTCCCCCTTGAGGTCGTCCAGCGTGACCCGTCTGCGGGCGCCGTCCTGCCCTCGGAGCGTCACGGTGTCGCTCCAGATATCGATCGCTACCACGCGCTCCTCCCCATGGGAGGTGCGGATCGTGCGGCCCTCCCGCGGGAAACGACGCCGAGCTTCGACATACGTGCGGTGCTCGTACATCAAACAGCACATGAGCCGGCCGCAACAACCGCTGATCTGAGCCGGGTTGAGCGAGAGTCTCTGGTCCTTCGCCAACTGCAGGGACACGGGTTTCAGCTCCGGCAACCACGTGGAGCAGCACAACTCTCGGCCACACCGACCTACACCACCCAAGAGCGCCGCTTCGTCGCGAACTCCGATCTGCTTCAACTCGATTCGGGCCCGGAACGTGCGGGCGAGATCCCGGACGAGCTGCCGGAAATCGACCCGCTTCTCGGCCGTGAAGTAGATGATCAGCTTGTTTCGATCGAACTGCCACTCCGCCTCGGTGACCTTCATCTTGAGCTTGTGCTTTGCGACGAGCTCGCGCGTGGTCGATCGAACGCGGTCCTCGTCACTCCTCAGAACCCTCCAGCGCGAAACCTCGTCGTCCCGAGCGAAACGGACTACCGAATATTCGGGCGTGGGCGTCGCGCATCCTCCGGAAGACGAGCACTTGCGTTCAGCGATCGTGCCGATCGCGCCGACTTCCCCGAGGTCCTCTCCGCGATCCGCCTCCACGATGACGTGCTGACCCGGCCGAAGGTCGAGATCGGAGTAAGAGAAGTAGTCCTTCCGGGTACCCTTGAAGCGGATTTCGGCAAAGCCTGGCATCGGTTACGCTCCGTTCTATTCTTCGCGCCAGGCGCCAATGGCTTCGTATTTGGCCCACCGCTGCGCCAAGAGCTTCTTCGTCGACAGCTTCTCGAGGCCGCCGACGACGCGGTGGAGGGCTTCCGCGAGATTTTCCGCGGCGGCGTCCCAGTCCGAGTGTGCTCCGCCTTCCGGTTCCGGCACGATTTCGTCGCACACACCGGCGTCGAGCAGATCCTTCGCCGTCAGCCGAAGCGCTACGGCGGCCTTCTCCTTGTACTCGGACGAGCGCCAGAGAATCGCGGCGCATCCTTCCGGTGAGATTACGGAATAGATCGAGTGCTCGAGCATGAGGATCTTGTCGGTGACGCCGATTCCGAGTGCGCCACCCGACATCCCCTCTCCGATGACTGCCGACACGATCGGCACCCTCAGGCGTGACATCTCGCGGAGATTGAAGGCAATGGCCTGTCCAATGCCTCGCTCCTCGGCTCCGAGACCCGGGTACGCCCCGGGTGTGTCGATGAAGCTGATGACGCTTCTCCCGAACTTCTCCGCCTGTTTCATGAGCCGCAGGGCCTTTCGGTACCCTTCGGGGTGGGCCATTCCGAAGTTGCGGCGCAGATTCTCTTTCATGTTGCGGCCTTTTTGTTGGCCGACGATCATGACCGAGCGACCGTTGAGGCGCGCCCATCCACCGACGATCGCTTCGTCGTCGCGGAAGTTGCGGTCGCCATGGAGCTCGACCCAGTCGGTAAAAATCCGCTCGATATAATCGAGCGTGTAAGGTCGCTGCGGATGGCGCGCAACCTGCACCTGCTCCATCGGATTCAGGTCCTCGTACGTCTGCTTCCTCAGGCTGTCCAGCTTGGTGCGGAGAACTTCGACCTCGTCGGACACTGCGATGCCCTTACGGTCCGCCAGGTCCAGAAGCTTGTCGATCTGGTCCTGGATTTCGATGATGTCACGCTCAAAATCTAGATGCACGGCCACGGCTAATTGACCTCATTGTCACTTCGCTTCCCTTCTGGGGTCGGAAAGCTCCCGAAGCCGGGTTGGCTTCGCAAGCGGCTCGCACGAGCGGTTACGAATCTCCCCCCTGGGAGTCGGCCGAGTTCACCGACCGATGGCCGGCGGTGCGCACGACTTCTCGAAGCCGGTCCTGGCTGATGGGCTTGGAGATGTAGTCATCCATGCCGGCCTCGACGAACTGCTCTCGGTCTCCGATCAGGGCATGGGCGGTCATCGCGACGATCGGAATGTGCCCGCCTTCGGTGGCCTCCCGCTCCCTGATCCTCTTCGTGGTCTCGACACCGCCCATCTCCGGCATCTCTACATCCATGAGGATCAGGTCGAAATCCTCTTTTTCCAGGAGATCCAGCGCCTCACGCCCCGTCTCGGCCAGACGAACCGTGTGCCCGAGTCGCTCGAGGATGTGGATGGCCAGGACCTGGTTCACGCGATTGTCCTCGGCGAGCAAGATGCGCAGCTCGTCCCACGCCTCTCGCAGAGAGTGCCGCGTGACCAGGGGTGTCCTGGTGTCCTCGTCCTCGCCCGCCAGCGTCAGGATAATGGCGTCTCGCAGCTCGGTCGGTGTGACCGGCTTCAACAGATAGGATGAGATATTCGAGGCCTCGCACCGGGCCCCGTCACCGGGACGTCCCGCAGCGGTGAGGCACAGCAGAACGAGGTCCTCGAAGTCTGCGTTCTCCCGAATCCGCTCCGCAAGCTCGAAGCCGCTCATCTCAGGCATGTGTATGTCCAGAAGCACCATGTCGAAGGGTTCGGCATCTTCCTGCGAACTCTCCAACGCAGCCAGCGCCGCCGCGCCGGAATCGGCAGACTCGGCCTCCATACCCAGGCGCCGGACGAAGCCCTCGAGGACACGGCGGTGCGTCGCGTCGTCGTCCACCACCAGCACCCGGAGTCCGGTGAGGTCCTTGGTCGGCATCCTCGCCGGCTGGGCTGGCCGTTCGACCTTCGCGAACCGGGCGGTGAAGCGGAACGTGCTGCCGCGCCCCTCCTCGCTCTCCACTATGAGCTTACCGCCCATCAGGTCGACGATCCCCGACGCGATCGAGAGTCCGAGCCCGGTGCCTCCGAAGCGCCTGCTCGTGCTGCCGTCGGCCTGTCGGAACGACTCGAAGACGTAGTCCAACTTCTCCTGCGCGATGCCCACTCCCGTATCGACGACCTGGAACCGCAGCTCCACGCCGTCCTCCAGGTCCCGGACCTTTTCCAGCTCGACGCGAACCTCACCGTCGTGCGTGAACTTCACCGCGTTGCCCACCAGGTTGTCGAGCACGTGGCGGAGGTGGCCAGGATCTCCACGGAGGAACTCCGGGACGTCGGGGCCCTCGTCGTACACCAGCTCCACACCCCGGTCGAACGCGGTGAGCGCCAACGGCTTGAGCACGCCGGCCAACGTCTCTCTCAGCGTGAAGTCGATGACGTCCAGCTGGAACTTGCCGGCTTCGATCTTGGAGAAGTCCAGGATGCTGTCGATGGTCTCCAGCAGCGCCCTGCCCGAGCTCTGGACCATCTGCAGGTACTCCCGCTGCTGGTCCGATAGATCGGTCTCCAGAGCCAATTCCGTCATCCCCATGATCCCGTTCATCGGCGTCCGGATCTCATGGCTCATGTTCGCGAGAAACTCGCTCTTCAACCGGTTCGCTGACTCCGCCTCCTCCTTGGCCTCCTCCAATCGCTCTCTCGACAGCTGGAGCTCTGCAAGAGCCATCTCCCGCTCGCGGATGTATCGGTGCCGCTCGATGGCATACCGAATCGCGCGGGACAACGTGGAAGCGTTAAGTTCATCTTTGACTAGGGCCTGTTAACACTATTGTGTGATTTGTTGTATATTGGGTGATGACAATCACAGAGGCTCAATATCGTCGGATCGAGGCTTGCTTCCCGCGTCAGCGCGGCAATGTGAGCATCTCCAATCTTGAGGTACTTAACGCGATCCTGTATGTGGCCGAGCACGGCTGCAAGTGGCGGGGGTTGCCCAGGAGCTTCGGTAACTGGCATACGATCTATACGCGGATGAATCGCTGGGCGAAAGCAGGGGTGCTGGATCGTGTCTTTGCGGCCCTGCAGGAGGAGCAAATCATCCGCATCAAGATCGAGGCTCTGTCGATCGACAGTACCATCGTCAAGGTGCACCCTGACGGTACCGGCGCGCTAAAAAAAACGGCCCGCAGGCCATCGGCAAGTCGCGAGGCGGCTGGACCACCAAGATTCATATGGTTGCCGCAGATGCTCGAACGGCCATAACCTTCTCGTTGTCACCCGGCCAAAGCCACGACGCGCCGGAGGGTCGCGAGCTGCTACGCACGCTGAAGCCCGTAGAGTCGCACGTGTGCATGATCATGGACCGTGCGTATGAGGGCGATGAAACACGGCAACTGGTGCTGGACTTGGGCTTTACGCCTGTCGTGCCACCCAAGCAGAACCGTTTAAACCCGTGGGAATACGACCGAATCATGTATCGCCGTCGCAATGAGATAGAGCGACTATTCCGGCGACTCAAGGCCTTCAGAAGAATCTTCTCTCGCTTTGACAAGCTCGACGTGATGTTTACCGCCTTCATCCACTTCGCCCTCATCGTCGAAGCACTTCGATAGTGTTAACAGGCCCTAGATAGTTGCGTCGGATCGGCCTCAGTGACGGGTTAGGAAATTTCTTGCCGAATCCGCGCTGTCGCCGGCGAAATCGGAGTCAACTTCGCTTTTTCCGGGCTCGTTTACCCCGGTTGAGGTGATCTCGATCGGCGTTCACGTGGTTGGCCAAGGCGTTGCGATACTCCGGTGCATACGCCTTCCTCGTTCCTCCCATCGTGACACCTCCTTTTCTAAATCTCGTAGGTGTCCGCCAACTCCGGGGAGCCCCAGAGCCCCAGATCACCGTCGCTGTGGTATGTTGCGCGTCACGGTAGGAGAGCATTTCCTCTCCACCACGAAACAAGGAGGTGTGTATGGAGTCGCAAGGGCCTCTCATGGATGGCCTCGCCCGCTTGCAGCGGGAGAACATGCCAAACATCCGAACCGTCAGCATCGGGCTGCTGGTGTTGTTGGGCCTCATCGGGGCTTGGAGCTCGGTGTTTACAGTGGGCGCTGAGGAGGTCGGCGTCGTGATGACGTTCGGAAAATACAGTCACCTTGTGGACCCGGGGCTTCGCGTGAAATGGCCCAGCCCTATCCAAACGGTGATCAAGGTGGCGGTGCAGCGGCAGCTCAAGGCGGAATTCGGCTTCCGCACCACCAATGCCGGTATACGGACCCAGTATGCGCCGGGCGCGTTCCTCGACGAATCGTTGATGCTCACCGGCGATTTGAACGTGGCCGTCGTGACATGGACGACGCAGTTCCGGATCGACGATCCCTACAATTATCTGTTCAAGGTCAGAAATCTCTTCGACGCCACGGGGGTCGCCAGCACCGACACATTTCGTGACATGAACGAGGCGGTCATGCGGGCCGTCATCGGAGACCGAAGTGTCAATGAGGTTCTGACGATCGGCCGTGTGGAAATCGCTTCAGAGGTGGAACGGCGGCTGCAGGAACTCTGCGATCAATACGAAACTGGCATAAAGATCGAGCAGATCGTCTTGCAGGACGTAGATCCGCCCGATCAGGTTCGGCCGGCGTTCAATGAGGTAAACCAGGCCCAGCAGGAAAAGGAGCGGATGATCAACGAGGCGAGAGCCGATTACAACAGGGTCATTCCTCGGGCTCGCGGCGAGGCGCAGCAGACGATCACGCAGGCCGACGGGTACGCCACCGATCGTGTGAACCGGGCCAAAGGTGACGCCGACCTTTTCAAGTCGCTGCTGGCTGCGTATCAACGTTCGCCCGAGGTCACTCGCCGGCGCATCTATCTAGAGACGATGGAGGCCGTGTACCCCAACGTGCGGCAGAAAATCATATTGGACGCTTCTCTGCAAGGCATCCTGCCACTGTTATCGCTGACCGGGGGGAGGCAGCCATGAAGAGAATACCCATCGCGGTTGTCGGTATCGTCGTGCTGCTCGGTGTGTTGGGCGCCGGCGGCGTGTTTTACGTAGTCGATGAAACCCAGCAGGCGATGATCTTCCAGTTTGGACAGCCGCGGGGCGAACCCATCACCACGGCAGGACTCAAGTTGAAGTTGCCGTTCATTCAGAAGGCCGTTTTCTTCGACAACCGCTTCCTGGAATGGGACGGCGACCCGAATGAGGTGCCGACGCGGGACAAGCGGTTCATCTACGTCGACAGCTATGCCCGTTGGCGCATCAGCGATCCGCTCAAGTACTACCAGCGTTTGCAGACGGAACGCGGGGCGCAGTCGCGGCTCGACGACATCCTCGATGGCGAGACGCGCAATGTGATCGCCAACCACGACCTGATCGAGGTGGTGCGGACCAGCAACCGTGTGTTCGCCGTCTCTTCCGGCGAGGACGGCGACGACTCAACGCCCAACACCACCGGAACCATCGAGCAGGGAAGAGCGGAGCTAGCGCGGTTGGTGTTGGAGAAAGCTCAGGAGCGCACGGCGGATCTGGGAATCGAGATCCTCGATTTTCGCTTCAAGCGGCTCAACTACGTTGCCGAGGTGCGTGTCGAAGTCTATTCCCGGATGATTTCCGAGCGGCAGCGGATCGCCGAACGGTTTCGTTCAGAGGGCGCCGGCGAAGCGGCCCGGATCAACGGTGAAAGGGAGCGGGACCTGCAGGAGATCACTTCGGAGGCGTATCGCGTAGCTCAGGAGGTCAAGGGCCGGGCCGACGCCGAGGCGGCCGACATCTATGCCGAAGCGTACAACCGGGATCCGGAGTTCTACCAATTCCTCAAGACGATGGAGGTCCTGAAAGCAACGATGGACTCGAGTACCGTGCTCGTCCTGAGCACTGACAGCGAGTTCCTACGCTATCTCCGCCGGTCGAGGTAGTCGTACCCAAGCTGCATTCGTTTCCCCTGGACAGGGATAGGCATCATGGGGGCATGGCGTCCGCTACCGGGTTGGATCAGCAGCTAAGCAGCCCGAAGAAGAGGCGTTCACCTCTCAGGGTGGGTGCGCTTTCATTAGCGCAAGCAAAGAACCCACAAACCCAAGAGGAGAACGCCCATGGACAGGTATGTCGGACTCGACGCGCACGCGTCAAGCTGCACACTGGCGGTTGTAGGACCGAGCGGGAAGCGTCTGGGCTCGTACGTGGTGGAAACGAACGCGCGGGCGCTGATCGAGGTGCTGCGCGGGATCCCGGGGGGCCTGAATTTGTGCATGGAGGAGGGAACGCTGGCGGGGTGGCTGCACGAGGTTCTCGAACCGAACGTTCCACTCCGCACCCAGCGCCCTAGCTACGGTTGCGCCCCGTTACCAGCGTATGGAATATCCATCCTGCACGGCCCTGGTCGTCGATGATCCGAACCCACTGGCTCGTGTACGAATGCCCTACCAGGGGTGTGCCTTCGTCCAGTGTGAAGCGGATGTCGAAGTTGAGTGCAGGACCCTCGCGGACGTTGCTTCGTTGAACGGTTTGCATCGGGACAGGTATCGCGAACCGGGACTCCCCCGCCCTGAGCGATTCGGCCCCAGCGCCCCGAAGTCGCGCCTGGCCGCCACGGGCGAGTGCGCGTGCCTGCGTAGCCAGGTAGAGGGCACCGGCGTAGTTCTCATCGCCGAATTCGAACGAACTTTCGGCGACCCGTGCGCGCGCCTCGGCGAATTCCGGGAGATCCGCGCCCCCCGGGGCACGCCTCAGAGCCGCGAGGGCGATCTCCGCTTCCGCCATGCCGGAGGCGGCTTCGGCCCGGCTGGCCTGGCTCTGTAGCTTCGCGAGATTGCGAACGACTTCCTGTCGGGTGGCGTCGAGCTGTTCCTGCATTCCCTGGAGCTGCACGTTCCGCTCGAGTAGCTGGAATTGCAGTCGTGCGACGTGTGCCTGGAGCTCGGGATTCGCGGCAGATTCGGTCTCGACGCGTACCGTATCGACGACGAGTACAGTGTCGACCACGGGTGGTGGGGCCGGGGGCGGCGTCACCGTTGTTGGAGTGCACGACGACCCCACGAGAGCCATTGTCGCCACGCCCAGATGCGCGCATATCGATTTCATCGCATCGCCTCACCAGGAGCTTTGGAGAATGTAGGTCGTGTCGAGGGGTGATCCAAGAAGTTTCGGTCGGGATGACTGCGACCTAAAGAATGCGCACGGGGCGGCGGCACGCGCTGCCGAGACCTGCCATGCAACCGATTCACCGCTAGCGCCGTCTGAAACACTGAGAGCGGCACTCACGTAGAACGCTCAGAGGCCGTAGGTTGTGTAGACGGCCCGGACAGGACCCGAACTCGAGGATGTTCCGCATGATGAGGTTAGCAGCCGGACTGACAGCTTCCGGGATCATCGGCTTCCTCCTCCTCGAGGCGCTCAAGATCCTCATGGTTCCCGTGACCGCGTGGTTCATGGGACTCTTGGCGCTGGCGCTGAAGATGTTTCTGATCGCACTCGGCCTCACCGCTGCGCTCGGCGTCGGTGTCTTCGTGTATCAGCGCTCCAGAAAGGCGCGAGAGGAGGCCTAGCTCCTCCGAGCGGTCGAGCGGGCCGCTGTGCGATCCCGCTCCCTCTTTGCTCAACCCTCTTCTTGTGCTACGTGTCCTGTTAGAGAGTGACGTACGGACGGCGTGCGTCCGCTAACGCCAACCGTCACCCCACCTGACATTGACTGCATTTCGCCTGCTCGGGCCCCTGAATTATGTGGTGGCCATCCTGAGCGTCCTGGCTCTCGGCTTCGGCTCTTCTGCCAACGCCCAAGAGGTCGACGAGATTTTTGCGGGCGATTCCATTCGCGTCGACCATGACCTCGTCGGGCGCGTATTGAGGGTCGAGGGTAGCGTCCTCACGGTTGTCTCAAGGGGCACGCCGCGGTGCAGGGCAGGACTGATGTACGGAGCGCCGTCTGTGATCCGGCTCCCCTGGTGCAACGCACAGTGGACTTGACGCGGATTACCATCGAACGGCGAGAAACGAAGGGCAATATCGCGGTCAGAACGGTCCTTGCAGCAGTGATCGGAGGGGCGGCCTTAGGGGCCTTCGGCTATGCGACGGGGCCGGGCCTCGGATATGGCAAGGTAAGGGGCTGCACTACCCTCTCGGCGTCGTACCCCTGCGAAGAGTATGCGGAGCTGGGACTGACCCCCGAGGAGGTTGCGCAGGCGGAGGAAACCCGGCTGGGTGACCAGAAGTCCCGCGACCAGCGGCGTGGGGCGTTCTTCTTTGGGGTGATTGGGGGCTCGGTCACGGTCCTCATCGTCAGAAGGCTATCAGTGGGCTGGGTCGAGATTCATCCGAACGTACCGCTCGACAGGAGTGAGCCGTGGGGCCTGTCGCTCAGCGTTCCGGTCTTCGGGCGTTAGCGTTACGCCACCCTAGGTCGAGCTTCGCAGGAGGAGATACTCGGCACCGAGGTCCGCGAACCTCGTCGTGACGTCTGCCTCCGTCTCGAAGCCGGCACCCGACAGCGCTTCGACAGAGAGGGCTCGACCGCGGTGACCCGGTATCTTTCGGAGGCCAGAGGTATCGACAGTCGACCACAGCCGGCCCCGAAATCGACGATCGACGCGGGAGGGCGAAGACGAGCCCTGACCTCGTCCAAAGCGGAAGATGTCAGGCGGGCATAGAGCTCCTGGAACGTGAGTTCCATGACCGCTTCGTAGTGAGCGGCCCAACTATCGTGGGGAAGTGTCATACTCTGGGGGCTCCCCAGGTGACCGGTCGGGACTCGAATTGGGTAAGATATGCACCATGAGCCATCGACACCCTGCCTGGCTGGGCCTGACCCTCGCGGCGATCCTCCTCGGTGCGGCGACTGGGCTCGCGCAGGAGCCGTCGGTCCAAATCACCTTCCTCGATGTCGGTCAGGGCGACGCGATCGTGATCCGCGCCCCTGAGGGACAGATCGCGATGATCGACGCGGGACGCGGGGCACCCCTGAGGTACTTGCAGCAAATGGGTGTTGATGAGATCGATCTCCTGGTGGCCACCCACCCGCATGCCGATCACATCGGCGGCATCGACGACGTGCTCACGGCTCGCCCGGTCCGCTACTACATGGACAACGGTCGGCCACACACGACCGCGACGTACGAACGGTTGATGGCCACGCTTCAGAGACTGGGCGACGTGACGTATCTAGAGGCGGTGCCCCGCACGATCGCGCTCGGAAGCGTCTCGCTCGAGGTCCTGCCGCTGCCCGCTGCTGCCGGCGCGGATCACAACAACCGATCGGTGGCCCTCGTGCTGAGATTCGGCCGGTTCAGCGCTTTCCTCAGCGGCGATTCCGAGCGGCTCGAGCTCAGGTACTTTGTTCAGAATGGCCTCGTGCCCAACGTCACCCTCCTCAAGGCGGCGCACCACGGGAGCGTGAACGGCTTCACCCGCGAATTTCTCGACAGAGCCAGCCCCGAGGTGGTCGTGATCTCGGTCGGTGAGGACAATCCGTACCTCCATCCGCGGCCGGAAGCCCTTACCGCATACGGGTCCGTCGCGGACCACGTGTTGCGTACGGACCGCGACGGGCACGTCACGATCCTTGGCTACGCCGATGGACGGTACGAGATCGTACTCGGCCAGAATGTGGTGGCCGAGGGCGAGGAGCCAGGGGAGCGCCAGGCGGCTTCGGCAGAGCCACCAGCTGCGCTACTCTCGGTGACCGTATTTGCCGACGCCTCTGGCGACGATCACCAGAACCTCAATGGGGAGTACGTCGTCATCCAGAGTCACGACGTGGTCTCCGTGGACATCGGACGGTGGCGCTTGTGTGACATATCGAGCCGCTGCTTCCGCTTCCCGGACGACGCTTGGATCGAGCCAGGGAGACGCGTGGTCGTCTACACCGGGTACGGGGTGAGCGATGGGGTTTCCTTCTTCATGAACAACAGCCGGGCGGTATGGAACAACGACGGAGATCAGGCGACCCTCTTCGATGCCGACGACAACCCAATCGTGAGGTATGTGTATGAGTGATGTCGGCGGTGTGGATATGGACGTGTGGGTCGTCGACCGCGTCCACAACGGGGTCGCCGTCCTCGTCGAGGACGAGTCCGAGATCGTCGTCGAGGTGGCCGCGCAACTCCTGGGCGAATTGGCCGTCGAAGGAGCGCTTCTGCGCGTGCCTCTCGGCGACTTGGGGGAGCCGGTGTGGAGCCAGGCGACACGTCAGTCAGAAGCTGAGGACGATCGTCGGGTCGCGGGTCAGGCCACACTCGACGAGCTGAAGAAGCGGGATCCCGGGGGAGACATCGTCCTCTGAAAATTGTGCTGCGCCGCCCGGGATTGTGGCAGCGCCGACTCCGCGTGAGTCTGTCGACCTTCCGCCGCCGTCTTCTCCCCCAAGCGTTTCGCCGCGACCTAGAATCGTGCGACCTCACCTAGCGTTCGTCTCGGTCGCGATCGCGTTCCTCGGTCAGCCTGCACTTGGCGTATCGGCGATCGCGCAGCCGGTAGGGGGTGACCGATCGGCCACAGCCGAGGGTCAGCAGTATCCAGTCGATCCGTTGTCGATACCACGACCGACGATGCGGGCCGTTCGGATCTACGAACGACTGGATATCGACGGATCGCTCGATGATGCGGCTTGGGCGCGGACCCGGCCCTCCGAAGAGGTCTGGATTCAAACGCTTCCAGACGCAGGCATGCCGGCCTCCGAGCACACGACCATCCGCGTCCTCTACGACGACGAGAATTTGTACATCGGGGCCGTGATGTACGACTCGGATCCGTACAACCTGATCGTACCCGGACTCGAGCAGGACTTCGATACGCCGAACTCGGACATGTTCGCATTTGGACTCGACACGTACCACGATCGACGGAACGGCTTCGTCTTCGTGGTGAACCCTGCGGGAGCGGTCTTCGACGCCCAGGCGTTCAACGACCAACGCGACCTCTCCACGGCGTGGAGGGCATCGTGGACGTTCGGACTTCGGTGAACGATTCGAGCTGGATCGCAGAGATCAGAATTCCGTTCGCGACGCTTCGTTTCAATCCGGTCGAGGGTGAGCAAGTCTGGGGGCTGAATCTGTCACGCAGGATTCGGCGTCGGAACGAAGACGCTATCTGGGCCCCGATACCGCTCCAGTTCAGGGTCTACAAGTTTTCGATGGCCGGCACACTCGTCGGCCTGTCGGATCTGCCGCGCGGACGGAACCTGTGGGTCAAGCCCTACGCCCTGGGTAAATATCTCGATGGCGTCCGCCATGAGCTTTCCGCCACCGACGGGGCCGTCGGCCTCGACGTGAAGTGGGGGCTGACGGCCAGGATGACTCTCGATCTGACGGTCAACACGGACTTCAGCCAGGTCGA
>JADFLD010000103.1 GCA_022564535.1 Gemmatimonadota bacterium | reverse complement strand
TGGACGTTGAGGTCGATGGGAACATAGCCCGGCGGGTTGCGGAACTGGGGTTCGGTCTTGGCCTGGAGATACCAGCTCAGTTCCTTGGCGCCCGCCAGCGCCTCTTCCTCGGTGTCGGCGGTAAAGACCAGGGGCATATAGGCGAAGCGGTCGGGATGGGGCGGGGGCTGGCCCAGCTCCTTGCAGCGCTCGCGGTAGGTGTCGAACAGCACCCGGATGCGTTCATGGGGCTGCAGGAACATGGTGAAAATGTAGCCGCGTTCGGCCACGCGCCTGACATTGTTCAGATCGCTGCCGCCGGTGATCCAGATCGGCGGGTGGGGCTTCTGATAGGGCTTCGGCGTGACGCCGAGGGCGATGAGCCCACCTTCGGCGTCGTAGAGAGCCAGAGCCGAGCTCCGCGATTCGCTCCGGATCTCCGCCAGGACGGAGGCGTCGGGAGGAGCGTGCGCCTCCGTCCACCGGGCGATCAACGCATCCGAAGCCGCCTCCCCGGCCGACTGTCGCCGATCCAACTCATCGCTCAGAAGGTCCCCGATCTCATCTACGCGTTCGACCCAGTATCTCTCCCAGTCCTGGAGAACAGACGCGACCTGGCGCTCGGCGAAGAATCCGACCAGGATGCCAGCCAGCAATAGGGAAATGCCGATGGGCCGCGCGGGGCCTCGACCCCGCGGGCCAAGAACGATCGACCCAATCAGGGCCGCGGCGGCGACCCACAACGGCCACGGGCCCTGACCACCGCTCCAAAGAGCGAGAGAAACCACTGCGACCCACGGTCCGAGCAAACCGAACATCCGGGAAGCGCGGACACGGAAGGACGGGGGGACCGGCAATGTCATACGCACTCGACGAGCTGTCCTGGAGCGAGGTCGGCAAGGTGCTCGCCGAAGACCCACGTCTGATCCTTCCCGTCGGCGCCCTCGAGCAACACGGCCCCCACCTCCCTCTCGGGACGAATATCATGATCGCACAGCGCGTGGCGCGCGCGGTATCCGACAAGCTGCAGATCCTGCGAGCGCCGACGTTCTCTTACGGCGTCACGGTGGGCGGAGGTCCCTTCTCCGGCAGAGCCGGCCTGCGTAGAAAGACCCTGCACCGTGCGATAAATGAGCTGATCGGAAGGTGGGAGGACCACGGCGTCATGCACTTCGTGATCATCACGGCGCATCGATTCGAGCGCCATCTGGAAGCGCTGCTGATGACCCCCTCGGGGCCAGCGACGAAGTCCGTCTACGACCTGTATCAGATCGGAGTGGGGGACATCATCGACACCGACCCGAACCTCGAACACGCCGGGGAACTGGAGACGTCGCTCTTGCTCCATCTTGCCCCCCATCTGGTGCACATGGACCGTGCCCAAGACTTCTTGCCCCAAGGTGGAGCGCTTCGAAAGTACACGCGACGCCGGGTCCCGACACCCCCGGTAAGCTCTCGAGGCATCGTGGGTGCTCCGACCCGCGCGTCGGCCGAAAAAGGCGCGCACGTCTTCGGGCGATACGTGGAGATGCTGTGTGAAGCGATCGGGCGCGAATGACGAGACTCGGTCGCGCCACGCGGGCTTGGCACGAACCCGAGGGCCCCGAGAGGGTATCAACGCCCCATGAACAATCGAGCTTTCACCCTTGCCGCGCTGCTGACCACGTGCGCGGCCCCGACCCTGACGGCGCAGGGGATCGTCGTGGATCAAGGGCAGTTCGCCATCCGCATCGGCGGCCGGAGCGTGGGCACCGAGGATTTCGTCATTCGTCGCGCAGGCCTGGGCCGTGACGACGCGATATTCGCCAACGGGGTCGTGACCGTCACGACCGGCGAGGCGACGCAAGAGGTCCGCCCGCTGCTCCGGACCGCGCCGCCGGGTGGCACGGTGGCCAGCTACCAGGTGCGCGTCACGGGCCCCGATGCCATGGACGTTCGCCTCACTCGTTCCGGACGGCGCTACGTCGCAACCATAGGCTCGGAAGCCGGAAACGAAGACCGCGAATTCCAGGCACACGCCGACACACGGGTGCTGGAGCTAGGGGTCGCGCACCACTACTACTTCCTTCGCAATGTGCGGGATGGAGGCGTAGTCCATGTTCTCGAGCCCAGGAGCCGCCGACAGCTGACACTGACCGCCGGTGCACGCTCCGAGGAGGAGCTACGGCTCGGTCCCAACGTGGTTTCAGCGCGTCGTGTCGAATACTCGTCCGACCGGCAGGATCACCGCATCGTCTGGTTCGACCGCCAGGGCCGCGTCCTGCGCGTCGAGATCCCATCCCTCGACTACGTCGCGGATCGCACCGATTTGGTGGGTTAGGAGCCGCGTGGCAGCGCCACGGTCGGCTCCCCCGCTCGCCGGACGGTGTCGTTCCTACAGCCGGGGTCTCGCGAGACCTGTCGACGGCCAGCGCCACCTGAGAACACCGGGGCTAGGCGCCCTTATTCAGCCTAGGCGGTACGGTTGGTGGTTGGGGCGACTCGGTTAGTTTTTTCAGGACCGTTCTGTCGGCAAAGTGGCTGAAGAACTCCTCCGGCGTCTCCGTACACGTTACGAACCCAGATCCGCCAACGTGAATCGACCGAAACTGGCCGACTTCGTACGGCGTATGGACGGTAGGCACCCGAATTTCATCATTTCGCAGTGGAGGGGGCTTGTGAGGATGAGGATCCGCGCATGCGTACTCGTAGTCGCGTCATTTCTAGCCGGTGGGCCCATCACGGCGCAGGAGGTCCCTACCTCCCTGTCGCTCGAGGATGCGCTCGAGATCGCCCGGACGACGAACCCCAGCTTCCTTCAAACGCGCAACGACGAGGCGCTCGCCGACTGGGACGTTCGCCAGGCGTGGGGTGCGCTCATGCCCTCGGCCAGCGCAACCGGTGGCCTGTCGTGGCAGGGCTCGGGAGACACTCAACTGTCCGGGAGCCTAAACCTCAGTGACCTCGGCTTCGGGGACCAGCCGTCATTCTACGGCTCGAGCTACTTTTTGGGGCTCAACTACTCACTGAATTGGGCCACGATTCTCGGCCCTAAACAGTCCAAGGCTCAGCGCAGGGTCACCCTCGCTGGCATAGGCGTCGCGGAAGCGAATCTGGTCTCAGGCGTAACGACCGCCTACGTCGAGCTACTCCGCCAACAAGATGCCGTGCGGCTCGCCGAGCTCCAACTGCAGAATAGCGAATTCAACCTTCGGCTCGCACGCGGCCAACTCGAGGTCGGCCAGGTCACGC
The DNA here is from genome assembly GCA_022564535.1 of Gemmatimonadota bacterium. The sequence continues at coordinate 3,872 of JADFLD010000103.1, read as the reverse complement.
CGATCGACGTCGGACAGGCAGAGATCCAGGTGGGACGCAACGAGGTGTCCGTGCTCCAGACACGCAACCGTCTCACGACGTCGCGCATGAGGTTACTCCAGCTACTCGGGCTCCCCGTCGATCGGGAATTCGAAGCCACGACCACGTTCGAGCTGAGTGAGCCGACTTGGGACCTCGAGATGCTCTCCGCCTTGGCCATCGAAGACAATCCGGAACTCAAGCGTCGACGCCTGTCGGCGCGCTCGGCGGACGTCGGTGTCAGTTCGGCCTGGTCCGCATACATGCCGTCGATGTCGATCAGTACCGGTTGGAGTGGATTTACCCGACAGGCGAGCAGCGCCGACCTCAGCATCTCCCAGGCAGAACTCAGGGTCGCAAGCACAATCTCGCAGTGCATCAGCACGAACAACCTCTACGCTCGGCTCACGCCCCCTCTGCCTTCGCTAGACTGCGCGCAGTTCGTGTTCACCGATGCCATGCGCGAGGACATCATCTCGGGGAACAACCAATTCCCGTTCAACTTCACGGGATCGCCGCCCTCTTTGCGGCTCAGCGTCAGCATCCCCATCTTTTCGGGACTGAGCAGGCAGCGGAATCTCGAGGCGGCTCGGCTGCAGGCTAACGACATCCGGGAGCAGATCCGAGAGCAGGAGTTGACGGTTCAGGCCGACCTTGCGATCGGGTTAGCCAACGTCCGGACGGCGTACCAGAGCGCACTCCTCGAGGAGCGCAACCGCGTCCTCGCCGAGCAGCAGGTGACCCTCGCGCGAGAACGCTACCAACTGGGTGCGATTACGTTCGTGGAACTCGTGGACGCCCAGACGATCTTTGCGCAAGCCGAGGCGGACCGGATCGGCGCCGTCTTCGCCTATCACGATTCCGTGACAAACCTGGAGGCGCTCGTAGGCACCTCCCTGAGATTCTAGAGAGAAGCCGCACACCATGCAGAATCGAACGAAAGTACTCATCGGCGTCGCGGTGCTCGGCGTTCTCGGGGCGTCGGCCGCGCTTTCCGTCACCCGCGGTCGGGACCGCGGCATCGAGGTTCGGACGGAGGCGATCGAGCTCCGCGACCTCGTAGAGATCGTGACCGCGAGTGGAAACATTCGAGCCCGTCGCACGGTCGACATCAGCTCCGACGTCTCCGCGAAGGTCGCCCAGCTCTTGGTCGACGAAGGCGACGACGTCGTCGTGGGCCAGGTTCTGCTCCGTCTCGACCCAGACCAGTACCAGGCAGCCCTTTCGAGGAACGAAGCGCTGCTCGCACAGGCAGAGGCGCAGGAGACGCAGCAGAGAGCCAGCCTGGTCCGCTCCGAGAGAGACCGCGATCGTCTGCTGCAACTGCGCGCCCGGGACTCCGTCCTCGTCAGCAGGCAACAGGTCGACGACTCGGAAACCGATGTCGAGGTGGCGCAGGCGATGTTGGCATCCGCTGGGCACGGCGTTGCCCAAGCACGGGCCCAGGTCGACGAGGCCGAGGACCTGCTTTCGAAGACGATCTTCACGTCGCCGATTACCGGAAAAGTGACGCGCCTCAACGTAGAGGAGGGTGAAACGGTCATCATCGGCACGATGAACAATCCCGGTAGCCTCGTCCTCACGGTAGCCGATCTGTCGGTCATCGAAGTCGTGGTCCAGGTCGACGAAACCGAAGTTTCGGCGATTGCGATCGGCGACAGCGCATCGATTCGAATCGATGCGTTTCCAGACCGTGAGTTCGTCGGCTACGTGACCGAAATCGGCAACTCGGCGATCAATCCGCCAAGATCGCAGACGGGGGGGCAGCAAGCGGCGATCGACTTCGAGGTCGTACTCAGGCTCGAAGCGAGCGACGCTCCGCTCCGCCCCGACTTGTCGGCGACCGCCGAAGTCGTCGTCGAACGCCGCACGGATGTCGTAGCGGTGCCGATCATCGCCCTCACGATCCGAGACCTGGAGCGGGATTCCACGCAAGAAGGGTCGAACGCAAACGACGGCGAGCGCGAAGACGTCGAGGGCGTCTTCGTCGTGACCGAAGGCACGGTGAGCTTCACTCCCGTGGAAATCGGCATCGCGGGTCAGGAGTACTTCGAGATCCTCTCCGGGTTGGTCGCCGGGGACACGGTCGTCGCCGGGCCCTACCAGCGGATCCGGCAATTGCGGGACGGGGACGCCGTACGCGATTCTGAAGGCACGTCCGGCCGCAACTAGGTGGACACATGATCGATAAGCACCGCGAGCGACGAGGCGCCCGATCCGACGAGGCGGAACGGCGGGGCATCGCCGGGCTATGTCGAGGCGCTCCAACGAGGCCGGGTGGCGGGATACATCGCCGCTCGAATGCTGCGTACCCGTCTGTTACCGTCCACTAGGAAGGCTCGACCGTGCAACTCTGGGAAGGCGTCTCGCTTGCGTTTCAGCAGATCCGCACGGAGAAGCTGAAGTCTATATTCAGCCTTCTCGGGGTCATTTTGGGCGTGATGTTCCTCATCGTCGTGGTGACCGTGGTCGAGGGACTCGACCGCTACGTCCGCGAGGACTTCACCGCCCAGGTATTCGGTGTGAACACGGTCACGCTTCGACGTTGGCAGACTGTCAGCATCAACACCAGTCGGGAGGAACGACGCGCCCGCATCCGCCGCCCGCGACTTCGCTTCGAGGACGCAGACGCCATCCGTGCTCAACTCAGCCTTCCGGCGCGTGTCGCGGTCGAGAGCACCACGGGCGCGACCGCTGTCGGTGACAACGGCCGATCCGTCCGCGGCGTTCAGGTGCTGGGGGCGTCACCTGAGATCTTCGTCATTCGCAATCTGACGATCGCTCAGGGCCGACCGTTCACTCCCCAGGAAAACGAGGCGCGCTCCCCCGTTATCGTCATCGGCTCGGAAACGGCCGAGCTCGTCTTCGAGGGGCTGGAGGCGGTGGGCCGCTCGATCAGAATCCGCGGCTTTCCCTACCGGATCGTCGGTGTGCTCGAGGAGCGAGGATCGCTCTTCGGGCGGTCGCTCGACAACATCGTGATCGCACCCGCACGATCACCGATCCGATCGATCACGGCGCCCCGTGGCAACGTCGACAGTATTGTCATCCAAGCGATCGACGCGACTCAGCTCAGCGACATCCAGCTGGAGGTCGAGGGCATCATGCGGGTTCGGCGGCGCCTACGTCCCACTGAGGAGCCCGATTTTTCGCTCGAAACCGCGGAGGAAGCGATCGCCTTCTGGGACAATATTTCTCGAATGCTTTTCATAGCGCTTCCGATGCTCGTCTCCATTTCCCTCGTGGTCGGTGGCATCGTGATCATGAACATCATGCTCGTCTCGGTCATGGAGCGGACTCGGGAGATCGGTGTGAGGAAGGCACTGGGGGCACGCAGGAGGGATATCCTCGCCCAGATACTCATCGAGTGTACGACGCTGTCCACGGTCGGCGCGGCGTTCGGAGTCGCGGCAGGACTCGCCATCGCAAAATTGATCGCGGCGGTATCGGTCATGCCGGCCGCGGTGGCACCCCGTTGGATTGCGCTCGGCGTGGCCCTGGGCCTCACGGTCGGGATCATCGCCGGCGTATATCCTGCTGCGCAGGCCTCCAAGCTCAATCCTGTGGACGCTCTTCGTCATGAGTGACGTGAGAGACGATCGCGGTGCTGCCGGGCTCTCCGCACTTTTCGAGGGCGCCGCAATCGCTTGGGATGCGATGCGGGGGAATCGCGTCCGATCTCTACTTACGGTACTTGGTGTCGCGGTCGGTGTGTCGGTCGTCGTCTTGATCGGGGCCCTGATGACCGGCCTTCGCACCGAGGTGATGGATGGGTTCAACTCGGCGGGGCCGAATAATTTCGTCGTCACACGAATCGACTTCACCGCCATCATCTTCTCTGATGGGGGCGACAA